>JANTGN010000016.1 GCA_024762895.1 Thiotrichales bacterium | reverse complement strand
GCGCCAGCGCGCCCAGGTCGCCGACATCAGCCTGCTGGGCAAGATCAACGGCGCCGTCGGTAATTATAACGCCCACCTCTCGGCCTATCCCGAGATCAACTGGCAGGGTTTTGCCGAGGACTTCGTGACCTCGCTGGGCCTCGACTGGAACCCCTATACCATCCAGATCGAACCCCATGACTATATGGCCGAGCTGTTCGATGCGATCGCTCGCTTCAATAACATCCTCATCGATATCAGCCGTGACATCTGGGGCTATATCTCGCTGGGCTTTTTCAAGCAGAAGGTGGTCGCCGGTGAAGTCGGCTCCTCCACCATGCCGCACAAGGTCAATCCCATCGATTTTGAAAACGCCGAAGGTAACCTGGGCGTGGCCAATGCCCTGTTTGGACACCAGGCCATGAAGCTGCCGATTTCCCGCTGGCAACGCGACCTGACCGATTCGACCGTCCTGCGTACCCTGGGGGTGGGCTTTGCCCATTCCGTGATCGCCTATCAGTCGGCGCTGAAGGGCCTGAGCAAGCTGGAGATCAATGTCGCCGCCCTGCGCCAGGACCTTGATGCCAACTGGGAGGTCCTGGCTGAACCCATCCAGACCGTGATGCGTCGTTATGGGATCGAAAAGCCCTACGAAAAGCTCAAGGACCTGACCCGTGGCCAGCGCCTGGATGCCGAGGGCATGCGTGCCTTCATCGATGGCCTGGAGATTCCGGAGTCCGAAAAGACGCGTCTGAAGGATCTGACGCCCTGGACCTATATCGGGAATGCGGTCAAACAGGCCAACGATATCTGATGCAGGATCTGGAACTGCAGCTCAATGGACTCACAACCCAGCAGTTCCTGGATGAATACTGGCAGAAGAAGCCCTGCCTGATCAGGCAGGGCTTTCCTGAACTCGAATTCCCCTTAAGTCCTGATGAGGTGGCCGGCCTGGCCCTTGAAGCCGAGGTGCCCTCGCGCATCCTGCAGGAGACCGGCGACGCACTGGGCTGGTCGGTCAGACATGGTCCCTTTAGTGAAGAAGACTTCAGCACCCTGCCTCCCGAGCGCTGGACCCTGCTGATCACTGATCTGGAAAAGGTCCTGCCCGAGATGCAGGCCCTGATCGAGCCCTTTCGGTTCATCCCGGACTGGCGCATCGACGACCTGATGATCAGCTATGCGGCCGATCAGGGCTCGGTCGGCCCTCATCTGGATGAATATGATGTCTTCCTGGTACAGGTGCAGGGTAAGCGGCAATGGCAGATCAATAATCGACGCTATACGGATGACGAGTATCTCCCCAATCCTGACCTGAAGCTGCTTTCCACTTTCGAGGCCGAACAGACCTGGGTACTGGAACCCGGGGATATCCTCTACCTGCCACCCAATGTCGCCCACCACGGTATCGCCCAGGGTGAATGCATGACCTGTTCAGTGGGTTTTCGTGCACCGGTCTATGACGACATGCTCGGCTCCCTCGCCGATTTCCTGATGGACCGGCCAGGGACCCACCCGCGCTATCGAGACCCGAATCTGAAATCTACCGACCGTCCGGGCAGGATTGCTAACTCCGACCTGAGACAGCTGCGTGATGGCCTGAAACGTATCCTCGAAATCGATGATGCCGCCTTCGCCAAATGGTTCGGCAGCTACAGCACTCAAGCCGGCCTGGACTGGGTCGAGCCACTCACCAGGGCCATCGATGACAAGGAACTGATGATCTGGCTACAGGCCGGGCATGGGCTGAGCCGTTCCACCGCCAGCCGCCTGGCCTATGTTGAACAGAAGAATACACTCCTGTTCTTTGCCGATGGCCAGTCCTGGAAACTGGACTCGACACACCTGGCATTCATCGACCGCCTGTGTACCCAATTTGACTATGATCCCGTTGAACTGCTGCCCGCTCTGGAACAGGCACCGGAACTGACCCGGCTTATCCTGGAACTTGTGAATGCGGGCCTCCTCGAGATGTGGGAAGAGGCATGAAGCCCTGGGACGTACGCGAGGCACACTGGAGTGACCCACAGGAGCAGGCCCTGCTGAAGGCAATCCGCCGCGAGGTCTTCATCAAGGAACAGGGCGTTCCCGAGCCCCTGGAGTGGGACCAGTTTGATACCGTCAGCCTGCACTTTCTTGCCTGGCACGAGGATGAGGCCATTGGCTGTGTGCGGCTGTTGCCCACCGGACATATTGGCCGCATGGCGGTACTCAGGCCCTGGCGTAGAAAAGGGGTCGCCAGCGCCATGCTCGAACGCTGTGAATCCAGCGCATACGCGCGCAGGCTTGAAGAGACGCTCCTGTCGGCCCAGACTCAGGCGATACCCTTCTACGAAAAGGCCGGGTATCGTATTATTTCCGAGTCTTATCTTGATGCAGGGATCCTGCACCAGGACATGAAGAAATCACTACGGAACAGTTAATAGATGATGAATAACATACTGGATCGAGACGACGATTTCACCCTGGGTGAAAACAGGGAGGTTCTTGAACTATCCTCACGTGAGGAACATCGTACGCTCGCTCTGCACATGCTGAATCAGGCGCAGCATAGTATCGACATCATTTCACGTAATCTGGACCCTACGGTCTTTGACCGGCCCGCTGTGATCGAAGCCATACGGCACATGGTCAAGAACCAGAAACGCTCTCGTCTCCGTATCATTATTCGTGATAACACGGCACTCATTAAGGATGGTCATCAGATCCTGCTGCTGGCGCAGCGCCTGACCAGTTATATCCAAATCCATAAGCTGCCCAGAAGTTACAACAATTTCAACGAGGCCCTGTTACTGGTGGATGGCACCGGTTATATTCGCCAGCCACAGTCTGATCTCTATGCCGGCAACGCCTGTTTTAATGCCCCTGGACAGGTCGGAGATTATCAATCCAAATTTCAGGAGATCTGGGATGCCAGTCAGCCCGATCCCGAGTGCCGTAGATTAAGCCTATGAGACTGCCTAAACTGCCATGGTGTTTACTGTTGCTCCCCCTGGTTTCCTGGGCCGCATCAACCGACCCCCTGACCACCATCGAGTTAAAGGGTCGCTCTGCCCAGGAGATCATACCGATCATCCGCCCCCTGCTGGCCCCCGGCGACGCACTCACAGGCAAAGACCACCTGCTGTTTTTAAGAACGGATGAGGCCACGGTATCGCAAATCCGTCAGCTGCTGGATCAGATCGATCGCCCCCTGAACAACCTGCTGATCACGGTCAGGAGCGGCGTCGATATGTCGCATGAAAAAGCCCGGGCCGGGGTCAAGGGTGAAATCATTATCAGTGACCCTGAGCAATCCGAGGTCGATGTACACCTCGACAAACGCTATAAAACCGAAAAGAGCGGTAGCACCCAGCAACTCCGAGTGATTGAGGGTCAGCCCGCTTTTATCAATGTCGGCCAGGCCATCCCCTATCCCTCCGGGCAGGTGACCCATACACCGCATGGTAGTTACGGCAATTATGGAATTGAGTATCGTGAGGCGCCCCAGGGGTTTTACGTCCTGCCTCGGTTACGCGGTGATCGTGTCTTTATCGAGATTAACCCTCGGCGTGATGAGTTATCGCCTCAGGGCGGTGGTCGTATCGATACCACCAGCCTGCATACCACCATTACCGGCGAGCTGGGTGAATGGATACGCCTGGGCGGGGTCGATGAAACTCAGCAGGGCACCCAGTCCGGTATTGTCTCTACCGGTAAAAAGAAATCCGATGAGGATAGAGAAGTCTGGATACGTGTAGACCTGATTCGTTAATCCCTTGCCTGCCTGAAACGCTGATCAATCCTCGTTTTACCTGGCCGCTGACATAAAGCCTGATTTTCATAGGGTTGCTGATTGCCTCAACGCCCTTATACTTGAGCTCTTTTTTACCATCAGGGATCCAATAATGAGTATTTCTTCTTTCCATCCGCCAGAACGCACCCTCATGGGCCCCGGCCCTTCCGATGTGAATCCCCGCATCCTCGAGGCCCTGTCTCGTCCGACCATTGGTCACCTGGACCCGGCCTTTGTTGGCATGATGGAAGAGATCAAGGAATTACTGCATTACGCCTTTCAGACAGAGAACCAGTTAACACTGCCAGTCTCAGCACCCGGCTCGGCCGGCATGGAGACCTGCTTCGTCAACCTGGTCGAGCCCGGTGACAAGGTCATCGTCTGCCAGAACGGTGTCTTTGGCGGACGCATGAAGGAAAACGTCGAGCGCTGCGGCGCAACCCCCATCATGGTCGAGGATGACTGGGGCAAGGTGGTCGACCCCAATAAACTGGAGGAGGCCCTGAAGCAAAATCCCGATGCCAGGACCGTGGCCTTTGTCCATGCCGAGACCTCTACCGGTGCCCAGTCCGATGCCAGTACCCTGGTTGACCTGGCCCATCAGCATGACTGCCTGACCATTGTGGATGCGGTAACCTCACTGGGCGGTACTCCTGTGAAGGTGGATGAATGGGGCATCGATGCGATCTACTCGGGTACCCAGAAGTGCCTTTCCTGTATTCCCGGTATTTCACCCGTCAGCTTCAGTGAAGCCGCTGTAGAACGCATCAAGGCACGTACCCACAAGGTACAGAGCTGGTTCATGGATCTGAATCTGGTCATGGGCTACTGGGGTGGCGGTGCGACTCGCGCCTATCACCATACTGCCCCGATCAACCCTTTATATGCCCTGCATGAGTCCCTGGTCATTCTTCAGGAAGAAGGCCTGGAAAATGCCTGGGCGCGACATGATCGTAACCATCAGGCACTCAAGTCCGGCTTTGAGGCCATGGGACTAACATTCTTCGTTAATGAAGAAGATCGTCTGCCACAGCTCAATGCCGTCACGATCCCGGAAGGCGTGGATGAAGCCGCTGTACGCAAGACCCTGCTCAGCGATTACAACCTGGAGATTGGTGCGGGTCTCGGCCCCATGGCCGGCAAGATCTGGCGTATCGGTCTGATGGGGTATGCCTCAAACGAGAAAAACGTTCTGTTCTGCCTGGGCGCACTCGATGCGGTACTCAGTGGCATGGGTGTTGGCATCAACTCAGGCAAGGCAGTGAACGCCGCCAGGGCCTATTACGAATAAAATGTTTGCGAAATTTTAATTAGGACTAAAGGCCCGGTTCCCGGGCCTTTTCTTTTGTTATCATCGCTGGATGCGTTTTTCTGTTCTAGTTGCCGCCCTCCTCCTCTGCCCCGTTCCAGGGTCAGCCAGTAACGCCCCCCAGGACCAGGGTTATTTCGACTACGCCATGGAGAAGATGCGCAATGGCGATTATGCCGAGGCCTTTTGTTACCTGAAACCCCTGGCCGAGCGCGGTGACAATCGCGCCCAGTACACCCTGGGATGGATGTACCATAATGGCTATGGCCTGCATATCGATGATGAGAAGGCCCTGGCCTGGTGGAAAAAGGCAGCCGCACAAAAAGACCCGGATGCCCTCTTCGCCCTGGGACTACTCTATGAACAGGGTATGGGGGTGAGCAAGGATCCCGTCGAGGCCGCAAGACTTTATGTCTGGGCACTGGAACAGGGTAATGAAGATGCCCTGGGCCTGATTCGAAGCCACCTGAGTGAACCCAACTCAAAACTATACCCCTATCTGCTGGAAGAGATCGGCGGTCAATGGAATCTGCTGGGACCGAACCTGAACATCAGTTCCAGAATGGCCAATATCCGCAAGGGCCCGGGTAAGAAATATAAAGTCGCCTTTAAGCTCGAACAGGGACATTCCGTGACCGAGCTGGAGCGCAAGGGTAAGTGGGTACATGTCGGCATTAATGGCCAGACAAAAAACGGATGGGTGCATGAGTCATTACTGACGCCCGCGGTGGGCGAGCCAACGGGTGGCTGATCGATAGCGCTCTTTTACTAGATGCCCTCTTCGCTATTGGAAGCCAGAAATTTTTCAATCCCTTTGAGCCGGCGAAATTTTCGATTACCATTGCCATCAACCAGCTTCTCAATCTTACTGACATAATGCCGGGTTTCACCGGGCACATATTCTTTTACCTGCTGCCAGCTTTCCAGATTACCTTTTTTGGCTTCCGCACGCCTGGCGGCACGCCGAATACGGACATAACCAGCGTTATAACTCGCAAATGACAACATCAGGCGGTCCTTATCAGGCACGGGTTCGCGCCATTTTCGATAGAGTTTGCGGTCGTAATAAATACCTGCCGCGATATTCCACTCCGGATCCAGGATCTTTTTAAAATAGGGATTACTTTTTTTAATTTCCTGGTAGGTCGTCGGTATGATCTGCATTAGACCCAGGGCACCGGCCTCGCTCTTGATCTCGGGGTTCAGATTGGATTCGGCGATTGCCTGGGCCTTGAACCAGCGCCAGTTGAAGGCGGGTCCAAAGTAGCGCTTGGTGTATTTTTTAAAGTAGCCATCATAGTCTGTAGACCAGCGATTACTCTTAACCGAGCCAGGGTCAGCCCATAAGGACTGTGTCATCAGCATCCCTGCGAACAGGACCAGCCACTTCATCAGTTCAGGCCGAGTCCGATCACCAGGCCCATGGCCGTGCCGATACCGATGAAGATCCCCATGAGCATCAGGCCGACGGCGATATTGGCCTTGCTGAGTTCATCACTGATATTGAAACAGACGATATGATTAAAGATCTTGCAGCCGACCCACATGAAAAACAGGGTCATGGCTCCACCCATAAAGGCATAGAGAAAGTTAAGAATGATTGGATCTAATGACTCGGTCATGGATTCCCCCGCATCGGCTGATGACCTGTTTGTACACAAAGGTCACAAACAGTGCTCACCCGCTATTTATATTTATTCGTTTATTATGCTGAGCTATGGTAGGTCTTTGAATTCAGGGTAGTCAAGAAAACGACCGATTAATAAGACCTTCAGGCCAGAACACCCGATGAAAGGTACGCAACGTGATCTACAGGATAGCCGCCGACTTAACATTGATCATACATCTGCTGTTCATCGTCTTCGTCCTGCTGGGTGGACTGCTGACCTACCGCTGGCGCTGGATGTTGTTTGTTCATCTACCCTGTGTGATCTGGGTGGCCCTGTTGGAATTTTATGGCTGGATATGCCCACTTACACCCCTGGAACAACAACTTAGGCTGGCGGGCAAGCAGGAAGGTTATAGCGGTGGTTTTGTCGAACACTATTTAATCCCGATCATCTATCCATCAGGGCTCACACCTCGAATTCAGATCATCATAGGCATCAGTGTGATAGCGATAAATCTTGCGATCTATGCCTGGCTTACACTGCACCATTTTCGTCGCAAGAACAGAGACAATGCTGCAGCACGGGGGTAATGGGTAAGGCCCTAAGACTGATCGCGGTTTTTACTGCGTAGCATATTCAGCTTTTCTCTGATTTTGATCTCGAGGCCCCGGTCGACGGGATGATAATAACGTCGGGGTTCGACGCCATCCGGAAAATAGACCTCACCAGCAGCATACCCTTCTTCCTCATCATGGGCATAGCGATAGCCCTTGCCATAATCCAGTTCTTTCATCAGTCGGGTGGGGGCATTACGTAGATGCAGGGGCACCTCAAGAGTGCCCAGCTCACGCGCATCACTCATGGCGGCCTTGTAGGCCATATAGACGGCATTACTTTTTGCGGCGCTGGCAAGATAGACAATAGCCTGGGCTATGGCCAGTTCACCCTCGGGTGAACCCAGACGTTCATAGACATCCCAGGCATTCAGGGCCAGAGACAGCCCGCGTGGGTCGGCATTACCGATATCTTCACTCGCCATGCGTACCACTCGACGCGCGATATAAACGGGATCGCAACCGCCATCGAGCATACGACAATACCAGTACAGGGCAGCGTCGGGGTCCGAGCCCCGTACCGATTTATGAAGCGCCGAGATCTGATCGTAAAAGAGCTCACCGCCCTTATCGAAACGACGCAGGCTGTGGCTGGTGACATCCTGCAGGGTCTGTTCATTGATGTCCCTGCCCTGTTCGGTTTCTTCAGCCAGGTCGGCGGCAATCTCCAGCAGATTCAGGGAACGCCGAGCATCACCATCGGCCGTAGTAGCCAGCTGCTGAATCAGCGCATCATCAATACTGATATTCAGCTCACCCAGGCCGCGCTCTTTTTCCTTGAGCGCAAAACGGAGTATTGATTCGATATCCTCAACCTCCAGGCGTTTTAAAACATAGGTGCGCACCCGTGATAGCAGGGCATTATTGAGCTCGAATGAAGGGTTTTCGGTGGTCGCACCGATAAAAAAAATAGTGCCGTCTTCGACATGTGGCAAAAAGGCATCCTGCTGCGCCTTGTTGAAACGATGGACCTCATCCACGAACAGAACGGTAGGACGGTTTTCCATCGCTTGAACGTTCCGCGCCTGATCGATGGCCTGTCGTATGTCCTTAACGCCCGATAGCACGGCTGAAAGACTCAGAAACTGGGCACCACAATAGTGAGCGATGAGCCTGGCCAGGGTGGTCTTGCCGGTACCCGGTGGTCCCCAGAACACCATGGAGTGTAATTTATCTTCTTCGATGGCTCGCCTGAGCGGTTTACCCTCCGCCAGTAAGTGGGACTGACCACTGATCTCATCCAGGGATTGCGGCCGCATTCGATCGGCCAGGGGCTGGTGGGGTTTCTGACTATTTTCGAACAGATCCATGGATCAATCAGAGGCAACGTGATTAAGCGGCCTTTGCACCCAGGTCGATGGCTTTTAGCAAACTCGGTATCTGCGATACAGCGGGGGCCCCATCCATCAACAACACAATGGGCATGACCTCGAGAATCTCTTCCGCCGGCGTACCCATCCTCAGTGCATTGGCTACATGAAACTTGATATGCTTTTCGGACTGCCGAACCAGGGCAATGCCCAGGGCGATTAATTCGCGTCGCTTGGTTTTGACGAGATTCTTTGAAATAGCAAACTCTTTCCATGACTCCTTCCAGGAGTCCCAGAGCTCTTTTTCCCCTGCTGGGCTGGCGTTCATGAACAAGGCGACCTTACGAACCTTGGTGATCTCTTTTTTTGTTGCCCCCAGATCTTTAGCAATCCTGGTATGGATCTGTACACAACGATTACATTGCTTTGCCAATGCGATGCCCAGGGTCACCAGTTCCTTGCTTTTACGATCCAACGCACCCTTGCGGGTACTGACCTGAGACAGCTCTCCGATGATCTCCAGGTACTCCCCCAGGCCATAGGTATGGGCTTTTTTTAAGGCAGCAGCAAATTCTTCTGGTGATGTGGTCATAATCAGTTTCTATCCAGGCCAATGACATCGACGCCGGGAGGCACCTCAAAGGTAAAACGGCTGGCAGGTATCGAATGATTGATACGCACCTGCTCAAAACGAATCGTCGTGTGCTGGCCGAACTGGTCAAATAGTTCCATCTCCTTGATGCCCTGGTTGTTCAGGCCCACCAGGATCTTGGTGAAATCGGTATCCTTGACCTTGGGAAAAAGCTCGACCCAGGCTATGCCATCCGCCTCATAGGAATCGACGATAATAAAATCTTCCTTGACGGCACGGGGTTCGCTCAACAGCAGGATGGGCGATGAGCCAAGGGCTTCACCCAGTTCCTTCACGGTGACCTGGGCCAGTTCTTCATCATAGATCCAGAGATACTGACCATCGGAGATGATCGACTGATCATTTGGCTTGATGTAATCCCAGCGAAAGCGCCCGGGACGTAATAACAAAAACTCGCCCTGGGCCTCGCGCACCAAACCGCCTTTTTCGTTGCGTACCACCTGTGTAAAACTGGAACTCAGGCTACCCACCGATTTAAAGAAATAATCCAGACGATCGGTTGCCGTATCGGCCCAGGCCTGGCTTGACATGAACAAAAAAGTTAAAACACCTAGGGTAAAAACACGCATGCGTCTCATCATCTCTTGATTAGGCTTCAGGGGGCGGCGGCGCCAGGACCTCGCGGGTACCATTGGATTGCACAGGGCTGACCACGCCGGTCATTTCCATCTCTTCAATCATTCGCGCGGCCCGGTTGTATCCGATCTTCAGGCGGCGCTGCACATACGAGATGGAGGCCTTTCGCGACTCGGTAACGATGGCAATGGCTTCATCGTACAGGGGATCGCTTTCAGAATCCTTGTCCATCTCCATACCCGGGATCGCACCGGTCGACTCCTGTACGACTTCCTCGATGTAATTCGGTTCCCCTTTGCCCTTGAGATAATCCACAACCTTATGGACCTCTTCGTCCGAGACAAAGGCGCCATGAATACGAACGGGGTGCGCCGTACCCGGTGGCAGATACAGCATGTCACCATGTCCCAGCAACTGCTCTGCCCCCGGCTGATCGAGGATGGTGCGCGAATCGATCTTGGATGAGACCTGGAAGGCGATACGGGTGGGGATATTGGCCTTGATCAGACCGGTAATGACATCCACCGATGGCCTCTGGGTCGCCAGTATCAGATGAATACCGGCCGCCCTGGCCTTCTGGGCCAGTCTAGCGATCAGTTCTTCCACCTTCTTGCCTACCACCATCATCAGATCGGCGAACTCATCCACCACGATGACGATAAAGGGTAATGGGGTCAGGGTTGGCGGTGGTGCCGAGGGATCAAAGGCTTCTTCAGGCTTATACAGGGGATCCGGGATCGGTTCACCCTTATCGATGGCTTCCTGGATCTTGCGATTAAAGCCCGCGATATTACGCACGCCCATGATGGACATCAGCTTATAACGGCGCTCCATCTCCCCAACCGACCAGCGCAGGGCATTACTGGCATCTTTCATATCGGTCACGACGGGGGTCAGCAGATGCGGGATACCCTCGTAGATACTCAGCTCCAGCATCTTGGGATCGATCATGATCAACCGTACTTCCTGGGCCGTGGCCTTATATAGCAGGCTCAGCAGCATGGCATTCACGCCCACCGATTTACCGGAACCGGTGGTGCCCGCCACCAGTAGATGTGGCATCTTGGCCAGATCGGCCACGATGGGGTTGCCCCCGATATCTTTACCCAGGCCTACGGTGAGTGGCGACGCAGACTTGTCATAGTTGGCCGAGTTGAGGATCTCGCTCAGCACTACCATTTCACGAATCTCGTTAGGAATCTCCAGTCCAACCGTGGATTTGCCAGGAATGACCTCGACGATACGCACACTGACCACAGACAGGGCCCGCGCCAGATCCTTGGCCAGGTTACTGATCCTGCTGACCTTGACGCCTGCGGCAGGTTGCATCTCAAATCGCGTAATGACCGGACCGGGATGGACCGCCACCACCTCGACCTCGATACCAAAGTCGGCCAGTTTGAGCTCCACCTGTTTGGACATGGCCTCCAGGGCCGCCTCGGAATAGCCGTGAGAATGATCCGGTGACTGGTCGAGTAGCGCCAGTCCCGGCAATTCGGCGTTTTCCGGTGCCTCAAACAGCTGTATCTGTTTTTCTCGCTCAACGCGTTCGCTGATCTTGGGTTTTTCCAGGACCGGTTCGATACGGGGCTTGACGCGTTTTTTCTTCTTCGACTTTTCTACCTTGACCTCACGTTCCCTGGCCGCCCTGTGGCCCGCGCGATTCTCGCGGAAGCGGGTCCAGCGTAGCTGTAGCCATTCCATGAACCACAGTACCGCCATACCGATCCGATCCATTAGACGGAACCAGGACAGGCCGGAAAAGAGCGTAACCCCGGTCAGGAACAGCGCCAGCAATAGTACTGTCGCCCCGACGAAGTTGGTCATGGAAACCATGCCCATACCGGTCACATCACCCAGTATGCCGCCGGCATCATGGGGCAGATTGCCGCTGGTAAAATGCAGGGTCGCCAGGCCGCAACCCGCTGTCAGGGTAATTAGAAATCCAGCCCAGCGTATGCCCAGGGTTCGTAGATCCAGCTCACCTGTTCCTTCACGTCCCCGGTAGATCAACCAACCACTGTAGGCCACGATAATCGGGGCAAGAAAGGCCAGATAACCAAACAGGAAATAAAAGACATCAGCAAACCAGGCCCCTACCCGCCCTGCCATATTCAGCACTTTGACCTGACCACCCACGTGCGACCAACCGGGATCGGCAGGGTGATAACTCAACAGGGCAATCATCAGAAACAGGGCTATAGCGGACAGGATCAGCAAGGCCCCTTCACGCAGACCACGGCTGACATGCGTAGTAAGGGGCTTGCTGTTGATGTTTTTAGGTTTTGCCTGGGCCAAAATATTATTTAATTTCTAGATATAGTAGCTAATTGTTTGATTGTACTTCATTAATCGCTTTTAGTATAACCGGATTTAATATCTCTCCAGCTTGCAGGTTGATCCCTGCTTTCAGTGCTGCATCGTTTTCCCAGTCCGATTCCGCCAATCTCAGTACATCGGACAATATTACCGCAGACAGGGCCTGGGATGCGCTCCTGGGAACGGCCCCCGGCATATTGGTTACGGAAAAGTGAATCACGTTATCAATGATATAGGTGGGGTCTAGATAGGTCGTCGGATGCGAGGTTTCGACACAGCCCCCCTGATCGATCGCGATATCCACAATCACGGACCCCTGAGCCATGCTGGCCACCATCTCGCGACTAACCAGGTGCGGTGCACGCGCCCCGGGTAACAGTACCGATCCCACCAGGATATCGGTCTCCCTGATGAGTTCGCAGAGGGCCGCATGATCGGACCGAACCCCTGAGATCTTCCCAGAATAAGCCTCCAGCTCCTCCAAACGCTGAGGATTGATATCCATCACGGTGACATGCGCACCCATCGAGGCCGCCAGGCGTGCGGCGGCGCCACCGGCATGACCCGCGCCCAGCACCAGGACATGACCGCATTCAGAGCCGTTGAGCCCTCCCAGCAGGATGCCCTTACCCTCGTTGTGACAATAGAGCTGGGTACTGCCGAACTGAATGGCGATCTTACCGGCAATGATACTCATCGGCGCGAGTAAGGGCAGGCCGCCATTACGCTGCACCGTTTCAAAACCGATGGCGGTCAGCCCGATATCTGCCAACTGCCGGGTCAGATCAGGATCGGCTGCCAGGTGGAGGAAACAGAACAGCAGATGATCCGGTCTCAGATGCTCAAGATCGCTGGCATAGGGCTCCTTGACCTTGACGATGAGTTCCCCCTGCGCATACAGGCTGGCGGCATCGGCACAGATCTGCACCCCCTGTTCGACATAGGCGCTGTCCTCATAGCCACTGGCCACACCGGCACCTGCCTCCAGATAGACCTCGTGCCCCTGCTGGACCAGGGTCGAGCAATCACGCGGAATCAGGGCGACTCGTCCCTCGCGCGGTTTGATTTCTTTGGGTATACCTATGCGCATTATTCTCTCGTCCTGCCAGCCCTGTGGGATGGCCGAAAATTTACTATCAGTTTAAGTAACTGAAACCTCCCCAGCACTCTACCCCCTCGTTAGAAGCCTGATTACCCGCCTTTGGTTCCAGGCTGATCATCCCATCTTACGCCTCTTAAAACTATCCTCAGAATAACATGTCAGGCTGAGCCAGAAAGGCTTATTACCGTTACCTTTTCTTTACCCCCATCACGCCATTTCGTATGATGTCCCCACTTCAGAAATGACGGGCTTGAACATGCTTCTGCATGCCCCCACTTCCCTACTAATAAATACAGAACATTTCGCATTGGAGATAGATTAATGAGTGAAGCCAAGCATTGCCAGGTGCTGATACTTGGATCAGGCCCCGCAGGATATAGCGCTGCTGTGTACGCCGCGCGTGCCAATCTTAAACCTGTGATTGTTACCGGTCTCCAGCAAGGCGGTCAGCTCACCACAACGACCGATGTGGATAACTGGCCTGGTGATCATGAAGGAGTTCAGGGTCCAGAACTGATGGATCGTATGCAAAAGCATGCGGAACGTTTTGGCACCGAGATCATCTTTGATCACATCCATACCGTTGAACTGAAAGAGCGCCCATTCACCCTGACCGGCGACTCCGGGACCTATACCTGTGACGCCCTGATCATCGCTACCGGTGCGTCGGCCATGTATCTGGGACTGGATTCCGAAGAAGCCTTCAAGGGTCGTGGCGTATCCGCCTGCGCCACCTGTGACGGATTCTTCTATCGCAACCAGAAAGTGGCCGTGATTGGTGGTGGTAATACCGCGGTTGAAGAGGCCCTGTATCTGTCCAATATCGCCTCTGAGGTCACCCTCGTGCACCGTCGCGATGAACTCAGATCTGAGAAGATCCTCAGGGATGAGCTACTCGAACGTTCCAGAACCGGTAATGTCACCATCGAATGGGACACCGTGCTGGAAGAAGTGCTAGGTGATGATGCCGGTGTCACCGGCCTGCGTCTCAAAAACGTCAAGACCGAAGAAACCAAGGAAATTGATGTCATGGGCGTCTTTATCGCTATCGGCCATCATCCCAATACCGATATCTTCAAGGGTCAACTGGAAATGGAAAACGGCTACATCAAGGTCAAATCGGGAACCGAAGGCAACGCCACGGCCACCAGCGTCCCGGGTGTGTTTGCCGCCGGCGATGTCACCGATCACCATTATCGGCAGGCCATTACCTCGGCCGGCACCGGTTGCATGGCGGCACTGGACGCCGATGTCTTCCTCGAATGCCAGGAACGCTCCTGCTAGAGACAAAACAGCGGGGCTCAGGCCCCGCTTTTTTCTTTCATGGAAAATACCCCTTATTCCATAGCGATCACCGACAGCCTGGAGGAAATCCTGCCCAGTGACTGGGATGCCCTCGGCGGTAATGACGATCCCTTTCTTTCCCACGCGTTCTTACACGCCCTTGAAAGACATGATTGTCTGGGCGATCGATTTGGCTGGTATCCTCGGCACATACTGATTCGTGACCAGGATCAACTGGTGGCGGCCTGCCCCTGCTACGTCAAGACCAACTCCTATGGCGAGTTTGTGTTTGACTGGTCCTGGGCCTCGGCCTATGAACGCTCGGGAGGACGTTATTATCCCAAACTGGTTTGTGGTATTCCCTATACCCCCGCCACCGGAAAACGTCTGCTGGCCCTGGAAGATCGGGAAGACCGCAAGGCGCTGAAACAGACCCTGATTGATACCGCCATTCAGTTCACCAGGGAACATGCCTACTCCGGCATGCACTGGCTGTTTACCGACGAAGAAGACACCGCCCTGCTCAGGGAAAACAATCTGAGTCTGCGCCTGGGCTGCCAGTACCACTGGCATAACGATGGCTATCAGGACTTTGACGACTTCCTTTCACAATTCAGCTCTAAAAAACGCAAGAACATACGCCGTGAACGGCGCATGGTCAGCGACCAGCAACTCAGACTCGATCTCTTTGAAGGGCCCGAAATCAGTGATGAGTTATGGGGCTTGTTCTACCAGTTTTATATCGACACATTCGACAAGAAGGCCGGTATACCGACACTCAGCCTGGACTTTTTCAAGGAGATCGGGGCAAAGCTCGGAAACCGCGTAATCCTGGTAATGGCCAGTGATGAAACCGGCTATATCGCCGGCGCCCTGGATTTTGCCAGCCATGACAGCCTTTTTGGTCGCCACTGGGGCAGCCTGAAGGACTATGACAGCCTTCATTTTGAGACCTGCTTTTACCAGGGAATCGATTATGCCATTCAACGTGGCCTGAAGCGCTTTGAACCCGGTGCCCAGGGGGAGCACAAGATCACCCGAGGGTTTTTACCCACGCAGACATGGTCTGCCCACTGGATGACCGATCCTGGTTTTAGCGAGGTCATCGCCCGCTTTTGCCGGCAGGAAGAACCGCTCATGCAGGAGCATTGCAGGGACCTGTTCCGGCTCTCTCCCTTCCGTGAAGGAGCAGCCCCGGCCAGTCATACCCTGCCCGAATCAGACCATGAGTGAACTACTCTGGCTGCATCCGCTGGAACCCACCTTATTTCCTGATCCTGACCAGGCACTGGATGACCCCAATGGCCTGCTGGCCGCTGGCGGGGACCTTAGCCTGGAACGCCTGGTGACGGCCTATCGAAAAGGCATCTTTCCCTGGTATGAAGAGGGCCAGCCCATACTCTGGTGGTCACCGGATCCTCGCACCGTCCTTTATCCCGAGCATTTCATACTCAGGCGCAGCCTGCGCAAGGCCATCCGAAACAGGCCCTGGACCGTAAGTTTCGACCGACATTTTGATGCCGTCATACGTGCCTGTGCCCAGCCCAGGCCCAATAGCACGGGGACCTGGATCACGGACGACATGGTCACGGCCTACAACCGCCTGCATATCGCGGGATATGCCCACTCGGTCGAGGTATGGGACGAGGGGGCGCAATTAATCGGGGGCCTCTACGGCGTCGCCATTGGCCGCGTTTTTTTCGGTGAATCCATGTTCAGCCTGAAAAGTGATGCCTCCAAGGTGGCCTACGCGACCCTGGTCTGTCACCTGCAACACTGGGGCTATCGGCTCATCGATTGCCAGATCGAATCAGAACACCTGCGCACACTGGGTGCGGAGAATATCAATCGTCAGGAATTTAGTGCGCAGGTCCAGGCCTGGACCAAGCTGGATGGCCAGCCTTTACCCTGGTCTGTTGATCCGAACCTGGCCGTTGATCAATGGGATCCTTCCAGGGGCCATACGAAGTCTGACCATCACGCCTAGCGCATCAACAGAAAGGTCACCACGGCCCAGCCAATGCCGGTAATCAGCATCTGAGGATCTTTAAACAGGTCGGAACTGGGATCGGTTCCATGCCCGTGGCGATGCAGGAGCAGGATGTAGCGAAAGATGCCGTAGGTCACGAAGGGTACGGTATAGATCAGTTGCGAGGTGCCATGAACGGCGATCGTGGTTTCGCTCATGGTATAGAGACTGTAGGTCATGATTGTCGCGGCGCCAGTGATGCCCAGCATCAGGTCCAGCAGAGACATGTTGTAATCTTCCAGTGACTTTCGATGATCCACCCCGGCATCCTCCAGGGCCATCATCTCCGAACTTCGTTTGGCAAACCCCAGGAACAGGGTAATCATGAACCCGCAGAGCAATAACCATTGTGACGGTGGTATCCCTACTCCAATCGTACCTGCCAGGATCCTGAGCATGAACCCCAGGGCGATAATAAAGACATCCAGAATGGCCACATGTTTCAGGCCCGCCGAATAGGCCAGGTTCATTAACAGGTAGATAACGATAATACCCAGGGCCTCAATGGAGACCATATAGGCCAGCCCGAGACCAACCACCATCACCACAACCCCAAGTACACGGGCCGTATTCAGGCCCACCGCGCCACTGGCTATCGGGCGCCTGCACTTGTCCGGATGCAGACGATCCTGTTCGCGGTCGGCAATATCATTAATGACATAAACGGCACTGGAGGTCAGGGAAAAGGCCAGGGCCGCCATAATGACATCAAACCATAGAGAGGCATTTTCCCAGTCGTGACTGAACAGGATACCGGTAAAGACAAACAGATTTTTAGTCCAGTGATGCGGACGCAGTAATTTGATCAGAGGCAGCATGGTCGAGACGTTACACTAAATAATGCAAGCGATAAACCTTGGCAGATTGCGACAACGCTCAGTGACCCATTAAGTCCACTTCAGTAGCTCATACCCCATGCTGTCATAGCGCAAATAAAAACGCCCCGTCAGGGAATGACGGGGCGTCGTTAAAGAAAAGATATTTTGGCTTACAGCGGCTGTGGCTGCGGAGCAAAGGCAATGATGATCTCTGCGTTGAAGCAGCCACCGTCGCCTTCGGATCCATAGACATCGATGGTCTGGCCCTCTGCGATATCCGCTATATCCATCTGGGCCGATGAGACCCCACCACCCTCGGCAGGGCTGACCAGGAAGGCCAGCGTGCTGCTATCGATCCTGACGTCACGATCCATGATGCCGTCATTCATGCTCAGGCCTACCCCGCCACAGACATCGGCCGGATTCATGTTCACGGTACCGCTGAGTTTCGTGAGGTACATGCCATCCACATCCAGGACGATAAAGGCGGCATAGACGACATTCGGATCGACCATTTCATCCACCACGCCTTCGACCATCATCGGCATGCCGGAAACGATGTCCTCTATGCTACGCATCTCACCCTTACGATCGACGATCTTGGTGCCTTCCTGGACCTGTACGGTCACATCGATATTCTGATCAGGATCGATCAACAGGGAGAACTGACCTGTGGCCTCATCAACACCGCCCTGGGCCACACCCTTGAGGCGATCGAAGGTGCCTTCGGGACCCAGCTCCACGACCAGGGCCACGAGTTCCAGATCATGGAACTTGTGCTCATATTCATCCTTGTCATCGTCGCTGTTGCTATCACTGTCGCTGCTATCTTCGTACTCGTCGTCGTCCTCTTCCTCATCTTCGTCACCATCGTGATGATAATCATCATCCTTGCGCAGACGACCGTAGACTGTGGCCTCATTGCCCTTGACCAGCTGGTCAAAGCTGGTGGGCTTGCCCGACTCGTCGAAGATTGCGGTGGCGTCCACCACGGAGACATCGATACAACCTTCGTAATCGGAGTCTTCATACTCATCATCGCTGGAGTCGGAACCACTTTCCGACAACGGCACTGGCATCGGTTCATCGATACCCTTGCAGAGTTCGAATGCCTGCGAACCGGCATCAACTTCGCCTATGGTGCCGTGTACCCGGATATATTTACCCTGGTAGGAATCGTCGATCACGTCGACGAAGACCACAGGACGGAACTGATACCTGTTGCCGGAACCAGTTTCGACGATATGGATGGATTTCTCGGCATCCATGTCGATCTGGATCACGATGGTCTCGCCCGGTGCGATATGAAAGCTGCCCCTGGGCACCAGATCCAGCTTGCCGTTACCCGGCAGACTCGGATATTCCTGCTGCAGGATATTGCCCATATCGTCCTTCTTGACCAGCTCGATACTGGTAAGGGTCAGGCGGATCTTGCTGCAATACCCCGCCGGAATACCCTCACCGGCCGCAAAGATCTTTCCATGGTCGGCAAGATTCAGCAGGTTAAAGGTCTTTTCTCCCTCGAAGATGCTGATATGGCCACTGTCACAGAACAGCTCGGCCTTGATCACGGTGATGTTAATCTCGTCGAAATCATCGGTGGGGCCATCGGTCAGCAGCAGGGCAACATTGCCTGTTCCCCCTTCCAGGGAGGCACTACCGCTGCCACCGTCCCCACCGCCACAGGCGGTCAGAACCAAGGTAAAAAGCATTATTGAAAACAGCCCTACCAGAGGGCGAAGTATTGATGACTCCATAAGAAGACTCCCTTTCATATACGCACGCTATTGTACTTAGGGCCAAGTCTAGGCGGCGGAATCCATTAGCGCAATGAAGCTGGAGGCGTTCAGGCTATCGATAAAAACCTCAGCCAGCAGTCGAGAAAGGCATCCTAATCAATTGAAAATAAAAGTTATTATTAAATAAAGGAATAACTAAAAGACTCGAAACAGCCCACCAGGATAAAGACTGTTTTTGGGAAATTGATCACAAAGATCCTGAATGGCCTGGCACCCGCTTCAATCCGGCAATGCCAGACTGAGGGTCTTCCCGCCCACATCATGCACGGAGTCATGTGCCCGTATCGTGACCTCGCGCACCCCTTCCGGCACCCTGACACCTGACAGGCTGCGCGTAAACGGCTGCTCATCAACATGGGGGTGATGTAATATTCGAGTGCCCAGCACCGATCCATCGGGGGCCAGGATCTCCCAACGATCGGCGTAGTGGTTCCAGCCCTTGTCGTCGTGTCGCACGGTCACACTAAAGCGATAACTGCCATCAACATCCCTGTTGACCTCGGCCTTTACGACATCGGCCTCACCGGCATGAGCCAGACCCACACACCCCATCATCAGGATTACCATTACGCCTCGTTTCATAAGCACCCTCTGAATTAGCCTGGAACAGGCCCAGTGATTAATCTTGCACTCGTTATAGCACACTCAGGGCCTTTCAGGACAAGACCCGAAATTCACCTTTGACCTGCCCCCACTCCTGGCCGATACTTAATAGTCCGACTCCCTCATGATGCCCTGACCGTGAAAGAATCCATTACTATCGCTACACCGGACACCGTAACCCTGCTGGGACGCGGCGGACAGTTCCCACGCCGCCCCATTCCTCTGTACCAGGACTTTGTCCCGGCCGGCTTCCCCAGCCCGGCCCAGGACTATGTGGAACGTGCCCTGGACCTGAACGAACTGCTGGTCAAGCGTCCTTCCGCTACCTATTTCGTACGTGCACAGGGCGACTCCATGATCGATGCCGGCATCTTCCCAGGCGACATACTGGTAGTCGACCGTTCGCTGGAAGCACGCCATGGTGATGTGGTCATCGCCTGCCTGAACGGTGAACTGACCGTCAAGCGCCTGGAAACACGCCCCCACTCGCGCCTGGTGCCCATGAACAGGGCCTATGCGCCCATCGATATTCCCGAGGATGCCGATCTGGAACTGTTTGGTGTGGTCACCAACGTGGTCCACTCCCTGCGTCAGCCATGAACACCCCCTGCTATGCCCTGGTCGACTGCAACAGCTTTTATGCCAGTTGCGAGAAACTCTTTCGCCCGGACCTGAAGGACCGGCCGGTCGTCGTCCTCTCCAACAATGACGGCTGCGTGGTGGCCCGCTCGGCCGAGGCCAGGCGACTCAGGATCGGCATGGGCGTCCCCCTCTACCAGGTCCGCGACCTGATTCAGCGCAATGAAGTCACCGTCTTCAGCAGCAATTATGCGCTCTATGCCGACCTCTCGGCCCGCGTCATGCGCACCCTGGAGGAAATGGCCCCGGCCGTGGAGATCTACTCCATCGACGAGGCCTTTCTGGATCTCGGTGGCATAGAGACCAGCCGTGACCTGCTCGACTTTGGTCAGGAGATCCGCCGGACCGTGGACCGCTGGGTCGGCGTCCCCGTCAGCGTCGGCATCGCACCCACCAAGACCCTGGCCAAGCTCGCCAACCATGCCGCCAAGCGCTACGGCAGGACCGAGGGCGTCGTCGACCTGCGGGACCCCGCGCGTCAACGGCGCCTGCTGGCGATCACCCCCCTGAAAGAGATCTGGGGTATCGGCTCACGCCTGAGTGCACGGCTGGAGGCCATGGGCATCCATAATGCGCTGCAACTGGCCAACACCGATCCTCGGCTCATGCGCAAGGCCTTTTCCGTGGTCGTGGAACGGACGGTGCGCGAACTCAACGGCGAGGCCTGCATCGGCCTGGACGAGATACCCGCCGCCAAGCAGCAGATCATCTGTAGCCGCACCTTCGGTACGCGCATCACCGACTACCGGGACATGCGCGAGGCCATCAGCGATTACGCCAGCCGCGCTGCGGAGAAGCTTCGCGAGGAACAACGTTATGCCCGCGTCGTTACCATCTACCTGCGCACTAACCCCCATAGCGACCGCGACCCCCAGTACAGCAACGCCGCTTCGACCGAACTATCCCTGCCCAGCAACGACAGCCGTGAGATCATCGCCGCCTGCCAGGGCCTGCTACGCGCCGTCTATCGTGATGGCTACCGCTACATGAAGGCCGGCGTCATGCTGAATGACTTCTACGAGGCCGGCGTCTTCCAGGCCGACCTCTTCAACCCCGGGCAGGAACGGCCGCATGCGAAGGCCCTGATGAACACCCTGGATCAGATCAACCATAGCGGCCTTGGGCGCGTCTTTTTTGCCGGACAGGGCATACGCAAGGAATGGGGCATGCAGCGCGCCCATCTCTCACCCCGTTACACCACCTCCTGGAAGGACCTGCCCCTGGTGCGCTAGGCCCTGTCATAGCGAACAGGCTTCGGATACTATGGCCGCACCTGACCCATGCGGCGACCAATTATTGTGAACACGGCCAAAGCACAACCCAGAACACTCTTTTTCTACACCCTGTGGGTGAGCCTGGCCATTAAACTGGCCCTGGCGGCCGCCCTGCCCCTGACCAGCGACGAGGCCTATTTCTTCCTCTGGGGCCTGAACCCCGACTGGGGCTTTTATGATCACCCGCCCATGGTCGGATGGTGGCTGGCCGGGCTACTGCCCTTCGGTGACGCCCTGTGGTGGCTGCGCATGCCGGCCATTCTGTTATCGGCCATCATCGGCCTGGGCATCGTCTACCTGCTCAGGGATCAGGATGAGGACCTGGCCTGGCTGACCGGCGCCCTGTATCTGGTTGCTCCCATGAGCATGCTCAGTGCCCTCATTACCACCGACACCCCGCTGATCCTGTTTATCTTTCTGACCGGTGCCAGCTTTTATCTGGCCATACGGCGTGAGCAGTTTGCCTGGTTTATCCTGGCCGGGCTGTTCCTGGGCCTGGCCCTGTTGTCCAAGTATTTTGCCGGCCTGATGGCTATAGCACTGGCCGCCTATCTGCCCTTTGCCCGGCACAGGCTGCGGGTATTTTCAGGCCTCGTCGTCATGGCCCTGGTCTCGGGGGCCCTGTTCGCCATCAACATCTACTGGAATTACGGCCATTGCTGGGACAATTTCCTGTTCAACTTCATCAACCGTAACCAGGATCCCGTGCCCTGGTATACGCCGATCATGTACCTGCTCACCCTGGGCTATGTCCTGACACCACCCGTAGTCTGGTATCTCTTTCGGCGCCGCGGTGCAGGCCCCATGCTACAACCGGATACTCGCCTCTTCCTGGTTCTGAACATCGTGCCCTTTGGCCTGCTGGGCCTGCTGTCCATCGGTAAGATTGTCGGCCTGCACTGGCTGCTGGGGTTTTATGCCTTCAGCTTTATCCTGCTGGCACTCCAGAGTGGTGCCGATGCCGTGCGCAGGGCCTGGCGTTTCAATATCTGGTTTTCCCTGCTGCACCTGGTCGTGGTCTTCGGCATTATCCTGACCCCCTGGCATCTGCTGCCCCTTTCTGCGGACAAGCAGAAGGCCATTACCGATGCCATCCATGGTGACTGGGTCTGGACCGAGCTAGCCCCCCTGGCCGAGGGCCGAGCCGTGTTCACCCACAGCTATGCCGGTGCCGCCGAGATGGCCTATCACGCCAAACGACACATTGGGGTATTTGGCGAGGGTTCCTACCATGCCCGCCAGGATGATCGGCTCACCGATTTTACGGCACTGGATGGCAAGGACTTCCTGATCTATCTTAATCGGCATCATGGACCCGATACCTATTCGCCCTACTTCGAGCACATCGAGTATCGAACGGTGAATGTGCGGGGCTCGGAATTCGAGATCGTGCTGGGCACGGGATTCCGTTACCCTGTGTATCGCGATAAAGTACTCAAACGCATTAACGAGCGCTTCTACAACATTCC
>JANTGN010000015.1 GCA_024762895.1 Thiotrichales bacterium | reverse complement strand
ATGGCAAACAGGGCAGAAACATGGGCCTTGACGGTTCTTTCGGTCAGGCTGAGTTCTTCGCCAATCTTTTTATTCGTGTAACCTTTTGCCAGTAACTGCAGTACCTGGTGCTGGCGGTTGGTGATACCCACTGCCTTGGCCTTGGTCCTCAATACGGTCTGGGGATCCATATTCTCAGAGCTTGTCAGCGCATCAAGCTGTTCTTCCAGACCCCTGGGGATATAGACGTCTCCCTGAAAGATGGTCTCCAGGGCGCGTTTCATCTCATCGGTATCGGAGGTCTTTGAAATAAAACCAACGGCGCCCATTTCTACGGCTCGTTTTACATCATAAAGATTAGTGGTGGCCGAGAGTATGGCAACTGGTGCCGCCATGGCCTGATCCTCCAACTCCTGCAGGAAATCAAATCCAGACATGACAGGCATATCCAGATCGACCAGAACCAGATCGGTATCCGGATTGGTTTTAAGGTAATCCATACCTTTATTGCCCGAGTCCAGTTCAATGGCCTCGATATCATCGGCGATCTGGCGTAAAACCATGCCGATACCTTCAAGAAATAGCGGATGGTCATCAATGATTAATATTTTCATTGTCTGTTAGATACTTAGCCTACAGTTGATTAATTTTTACCATAGTATGTACTTTCGTACCAATAGCGGCAAGCCCTAAAAGTTATTTCATGATCTGCTTATTTACTCAGCCCCATTCAGGGTGAGTCAATGAGCCCACTGGCCAGACCTGAAATTTTCCCCAAAGTCAGAAAACCCAAGCCTTATTTCCTGTTGAATTTATATTTCTCAATGTCATGGCAATTTCCCTGTCATAGCATGCACTTGATAAAGCAGCACTGGATCTCCATATAGTGGGAAGGTATTTTCATGGTTCCTGGGTCGTTATACTGGAACCTAAAGCAGGTATTGCTCACTAACTGATTATGCGCAGGTGAGTGACCTATATTCCCATAATTGAACTAGACTCGAGAATAATGGGCATCGATACGCAGCATGAAGATGGAACCGGTCTGCTACTTGAGACATCAAAACCCAAGTTAAAGCGACCACCGATGTACAAGGTGATTTTATTGAACGACGATTACACCCCGATGGAATTTGTCGTGCAGATACTGGAGATCTTTTTTGGTATGGATCGTGAAAAGGCAACACGCATCATGCTTTCAGTACATACCCAGGGTAAAGGGGTGTGCGGAATTTTTACAAAGGAAATAGCCGAGACAAAAGTCGCGCAAGTAAATGATTATGCGAGAGAAAATCAACATCCACTGCTTTGCGATATGGAAGAGGCCTGATCTATGCTGAGTAAAGAACTGGAGACCTCGTTAAATAATGCCTTTAAGGGTGCTCGAGAGAAACGGCATGAATTCATTACCGTGGAGCATCTGCTGCTGGCATTAACAGAAAATCCTACTGCAATG
Source organism: Thiotrichales bacterium (assembly GCA_024762895.1). Classification (GTDB taxonomy): domain Bacteria; phylum Pseudomonadota; class Gammaproteobacteria; order J044; family J044; genus JANTGN01. The sequence continues at coordinate 21,860 of JANTGN010000015.1, read as the reverse complement.
GCAATCCTGACGGGCTGTGGTGTTGATCTGATGAAGCTGGCCAGGGAGCTGGAAGATTTTATCGATGAAACGACGCCGTTGCTGACGGAAGATGATGTCCGCGATACACAGCCCACACTGGGCTTTCAGCGTGTCCTGCAACGCGCCGTCTTTCATGTACAGTCATCCGGCAAGAAAGAAGTCAGTGGCGCAAATGTCCTGGTGGCGATATTTGGTGAGCAGGAGTCTCAGGCCGCCTATATCCTGAATAAACAGAATATCAGTCGTCTCGACGTCGTGAACTATATCTCCCATGGCGTAAGCAAGATCTCAGATGATGACGATGATGCGGTCCAGAGGGAAAGTGATGCTGAAGAAATTCAAGATGAACAGCCGCAGAAACCTCTAGAGGCCTATGCCACTAACCTAAATGAGATGGCCAGGCAGGGCAGGATCGATCCCCTCATTGGTCGTAAGCATGAAGTCGAAAGAACGATCCAGATTCTCTGTCGTCGCAGAAAAAATAATCCCCTTTACGTCGGTGAGGCCGGTGTGGGTAAAACCGCCATCGCAGAGGGCCTGGCAAAGAAGATCATTGACGGCGAGGTCCCGGAAGTCCTGAGCAGTAGCGTGATTTATTCCCTGGATCTCGGCGCCCTGGTGGCCGGTACCAAATATCGAGGTGATTTTGAGAAACGACTGAAGGCCGTGCTCAAACAGATCCATGAAGAGCCCGATGCCATACTTTTCATCGACGAGATCCATACCGTGATTGGCGCTGGTTCTGCCTCAGGGGGTGTCATGGATGCCTCGAACCTGATTAAGCCCAAACTGGCTACAGGTGAACTGAAATGCATAGGATCCACCACTTACCAGGAATATCGCGGCATTTTTGAGAAAGACCGGGCCCTTGCCAGGCGTTTTCAGAAGATTGATGTCACTGAACCCACCGTGGATGAGACCTATGAGATTCTCAAGGGCCTGAAAACACGGTTCGAAGAACATCATGATATCAAGTACACCAATAAGGCCCTGAGGTTGGCAGCGGAGCTGTCAGATCGGCATATTACCGACCGGCATCTGCCGGATAAGGCCATCGATATCATCGATGAGGCCGGCGCCAGTCGACGCCTGTTGCCTGAGTCCAGCCGCAAGAAGACCATTGGGGTCAGCGATATCGAAAGTATTGTGGCCAAAATTGCGCGTATACCCGCAAAATCGGTCTCTACCTCCGATATGGATGTACTCAAAAACCTCGAGCGTAACCTGAAGATGGTGGTCTATGGGCAGGATGAGCCCATCGAAACCATGGCAACCGCTATCAAGATGTCCCGCTCGGGTCTTGGCGATGTAGAAAAGCCAATAGGCTCATTCCTGCTCACGGGGCCCACGGGTGTGGGTAAGACCGAGGTATCACGACAGCTCGCCAAAATAATGAATATCGAACTCCTGCGTTTCGATATGTCGGAATACATGGAGCGACATACGGTTTCGCGCCTTATTGGTGCGCCTCCGGGCTATGTCGGATATGACGAAGGCGGACTTCTGACCGAGGCGGTCATGAAGCATCCACATGCGGTCATCTTGCTGGATGAGATTGAAAAGGCTCACCCCGATGTCTTTAACCTGTTGCTGCAGGTGATGGATCATGGATCACTGACCGACACCAATGGTCGTAAGGTAGATTTCCGCAATGTCATCCTGATCATGACCAGTAATGCCGGTGCAGAGGCCATGGGCCGAAGCTCGATGGGGTTCACTACCCAGGACCACTCGAGTGATGGCATGGAGACGGTCAAGAAGACCTTTACTCCGGAATTCCGAAACCGGCTGGATGCCATTATTCAGTTTAAACCACTGGACCGTAGGACAATAGTTCACGTCGTTGATAAATTCATCGTCCAGCTAGAGGCCCAGCTGGAAGAAAAGAAGGTGATGTTACATGTCGACGAGAGTGCCCGGGAATGGCTGGCCGAGAAAGGCTATGATGAAAAAATGGGCGCGCGCCCTATGGCCAGGGTGATTCAGGAACACATCAAGAAACCACTGGCCGAAGAGGTTCTGTTCGGGCATCTGTCGAATGGAGGCGATGTCCATATCTTTGCCAGGAATGGAGGGATCGAACTGGAGTTCGAGAAAGAACTGGTGGAAAGCTGATTAAAAACGGGCCCAAAGGCCCGTTTTTTTATTTAGCGCGATAAACAATACGCCCCTTATCCAGGTCGTAAGGTGTTAACTGAACCACTACACGGTCACCGGTAAGGATGCGAATGTAATGCTTGCGCATTTTTCCGGAGATATGGGCGGTCACGACGTGTCCATTGTCCAACTCCACTCTGAACATGGTATTGGGCAGGGTGTCGATGACCTTGCCTTCCATTTCTATATGATCTTCTTTAGCCATTAAATCAGGTAAATCCTGCTATTTATCTCAAGGGACGCCAATTATCACTATTCGTGGCCATAAAACAAGGGTATATCCCTAATGATCCACAAATCTATTGCCCTTGAAGGTAGGGATTGCCTAAACTATCCCGCTTTTCTGCCTTGCCGCCATCAGTCTCTTTGATGGTCAGTCAGGGCAAAATCTTTAATCATAAGGAAAAGCCGCAATGACATTCGCCGCACTCTTTCCAGGCCAGGGCTCACAGTCCGTCGGCATGCTGGCCGAACTGGCAGATGCCTATCCTGTAGTGAAGCAGTCCTATGATGAGGCCTCTGAGGTACTGGGTTTTGATCTCTGGGACATGGTCCAGAATGGCCCGGATGCCGATCTTAATCGGACCTGCAATACTCAACCGGCCATGCTGGTGGCTGGTGTGGCAGTATGGCGTGCCTGGAACGAGGCAGGGGGAGGGCAGCCCAGTGCCATGGCCGGGCACAGCCTGGGTGAGTTTACTGCCCTGGTCTGTGCAGGTGCCTTGTCTTTCAGTGATGCTGTGGCACTTGTCGCAGAGCGTGGTCGATTGATGCAGGAAGCGGTACCCGAGGGTCAGGGTGCCATGGCGGCGGTATTGGGTCTTGATGATGATGTCGTCATCGATGTCTGTGTCAGGGCCGAGCAGGGCGAGGTGGTTCAGGCCGTTAACTTCAATTCCCCGGGTCAGGTAGTCATTGCGGGGACAACCGATGCTGTAGATCGTGCCATAGAGCTGGCTACGGACGCGGGTGCTAAACGCGCCATTCGTCTGCCCGTTAGTGTCCCTTCCCATTGTGACCTGATGCAGCCTGCGGCCGAAAAGCTGGCTCAGCGATTAAAAGGAATCGAGATTACAAGCCCCGAAATTCCTGTTGTTCATAATGTTGATGCAGCGAAACATAGCGACCCTGATGAAATCAGGCTGGCACTCAGCCAGCAGCTATTTAAACCCGTGCGCTGGGTTGCATCTGTACAGGCTATTGCTGCCGATGATCTGAGCGATATGGTGGAAATGGGGCCTGGTAAGGTGTTGATGGGGCTGATTCGCCGTATCGACCGTTCAATTAATTGCCTGCCCGTTCAGGACCCTGATGGTCTGAACAAGGCGTTAGAAAAGATCAAAGGAGTATAGAGATGAGTCTGGAAGGTGAAATTGCACTGGTTACCGGTGCCAGTCGTGGTATCGGTAAGGCCATTGCTCAGGAGCTGGCTGCCCATGGCGCCACCGTCATTGGGACCGCCACTTCTGAAAAGGGCGCGGAGGCTATCTCGGAATATCTGGGAGACAAAGGAAGGGGGATGGTCCTGGATGTCACCGATCCTGAGTCGATTACGTCCGTAATAGATGCCATTGCAGAACAGTTTGGTCCCGTTGGAATCCTGGTCAACAACGCCGGTATTACACGTGACAACCTCATGATGCGCCTCAAAGATGATGACTGGGATGCGATTATCGATACCAACCTGACCTCGGTTTTCCGACTGTCAAAGGCGGTGTTGCGGGGCATGATGAAGGCCAGAAAAGGAAGAATTATCAATATTGGGTCTGTCGTAGGATCAACAGGCAATCCCGGTCAGACTAATTATGCTGCCGCAAAGGCAGGTATTCTGGGTTTCAGCAAGGCCATGGCCCGTGAAGTGGGTTCCAGGGGAATTACGGTCAATAATGTCGCCCCGGGCTTTATCGATACCGATATGACGCGTGAATTAAGTGAGGAACAAAGGGATGCCCTGAAGGCCTCTATACCGCTCAATCGACTGGGCGAACCCACCGAAATTGCCAAGGCCGTGGCCTTTCTGGCATCACCTGATGCTGCCTATATCACGGGTGAAACCCTGCATGTGAACGGTGGAATGTTCATGTCTTAAGTTAACTATTATTCATAACCTATTGAATTAATTGTCAATAAATCGAAGTTAATTGGCGATAACGCAGACGGGCCGAGCTTAAGGCATGTGGATTGCCACTTTATGAAGTCAGGTTAATAAAACCTGCTTTCGGGGTGGAATGACGCGAGCCTTTTCTCTAGAATACCGCGCAGCAAAAATAGTTTTCCCATACATCAAAAGGGGTAGTTCAAGCCATGAGTAATGTTGAAGAACGCGTAAAGAAGATCGTTGCTGAGCAACTGGGTGTTAAAGAAGAAGAAGTGACCAACGATGCGTCTTTCGTAGATGATCTGGGTGCAGACTCCCTGGATACCGTGGAACTGGTGATGGCGCTTGAAGAGGAATTCGAAACCGAAATTCCGGATGAAGAGGCCGAAAAGATTGCAAAGGTTCAGGACGCAATCGATTACGTCAACGCACATCAGTAAAATTGATTCTCAGTAAGGTTCGAGCCCCGAATGTGGGCTCGTATCTTTTTCTGGTCTTCTTTCATAGGACTACCCGTGTCTAAACGTCGAGTTGTTGTTACCGGATTAGGTATCGTTTCCCCCGTTGGCTCAAAGATTCCTGTTGCCTGGGAAAATCTGCTTAAGGGCCAGAGCGGCATCTCCATGATTGATCGTTTTGACACCAGCGATTTCGCGGTTAAATTCGCCGGTCTCGTGCGAGATTTTGATGCTGACGAATATATCGTCAAGAAAGACCAGAAAAAGATGGATACCTTTGTACACTACGGCATCGCGGCGGGCATGCAGGCGCTGCAGGATTCAGGACTTGAGATTGTCGAAGAGAATGCCGAGCGTATTGGGGTCGCTATTGGTTCCGGTATTGGGGGTATTTTTGGAATTGAAAAAACGCATTCGGCCCTGCTGAAAGGGGGACCCAAGAAGATTTCGCCTTTCTTCATTCCCAGCTCGATCATCAACATGATCTCGGGCAATTTCTCGATCATGAATGGTTTAAAGGGTCCTAATATATCGATTGTCACGGCCTGTACTACTGGCACACACAATATTGGCGATTCTGCCCGTATGATTGCCTATGGTGATGCCGATGTGATGATCGCGGGCGGTGCAGAAATGGCATCTACCCCCCTGGGTATGGGCGGATTTGCCGCTGCCAGGGCCCTGTCTACCAGGAATGATGACCCAGAGGCGGCCAGTCGTCCATTTGACGCAGATCGTGATGGCTTCGTCCTGAGTGACGGCGCCGGCGTCATGGTGCTGGAAGAATACGAGCACGCCAGGGCAAGAGGCGCGAGCATATATTGTGAGCTTGCGGGTTATGCCCTGAACAGCGATGCCTATCACATGACCATGCCTTCAGAGGGTGGCGAAGGCGCAGCACGTTGTATGACCATGGCGCTCAAAGATGCTGGTTTGAACCCTGAAAATATCGATTACATCAACACCCATGGCACCTCTACCCCAGCAGGTGACGTGGCAGAGACCGAGGCCATTAAGCGTGCCTTTGGTGATCATGCCTATAAAATGGCCATTAGTTCGACCAAATCCATGACCGGGCATATGCTCGGCGCTGCCGGTGGTGTTGAAGCGGTCATCTCGACACTGATCCTTCGTGACCAGGTCATTCCGCCTACAATCAATCTCGACAATCCTGATCCCAAGTGTGATCTGGATTATGTGCCCAATACAGCGCGCGACATGAAGATGGATGCCGTTCTGTCTAATTCCTTTGGGTTTGGTGGCACCAACGGCACCCTGGTATTCCGAAAAATCTGAGCGTGCTGTATTCAGAAACACAGGAACAGGAGTTTGATCTCCTGACCCTGCATCTGGAGAATGGCCAACGATATCCCCATCTGATTGAAAGTGTCATAGGCGGACGATTTGATATCCTGTTTGCCTTTCCTGAAGAATCACTCATCCTGGATCATCAGGGCTTGCACGGCCCGCAGGCCTATACCGATGATCGAAACTTCATTCAGGCCCTCGATGCCTGGTTTCTGAGTCGCAAACGCCCCCGGAAAACCGATCTGCCTTTTGAAGGGGGGTGGTTTATCTTCCTCTCCTACGAACTGTCCGAAGAGCTGGAGCCCATCCTGGATCTACCACAGGAATCGATACAGTTGCCGGTTGCCATGGCCAGCTATTGTCCCGCTGCCGTCATACGTGATCGTCAGAGTCATCAGATCCATGTGATTGCAGAAACCAGCGAACATCTTAAAGTGATGCTTCAGGATATTGAGAATCGTGAACTTGCCGTCGAAGATGCCTTTAGCGCGCCCGTATCGCTATCACGTTTAGAGGAGGCAGAGGGAGAGCGCTATAAACAGGGGGTTCATGCCATCAAGGACTACATAATTGAAGGTGATGTCTTTCAGGTCAATCTGTCGCGGCCATGGCAGGGGACTTTATCCGGTGATATCCCCCATGCTCGACTTTATGCGGCCCTTCGGGCCTCGAATCCGGCACCCTTTGCTGCTCTGGCAACCTTCGAAGATCAGGCCATCATCAGTTCTTCGCCAGAGCGTCTGATTCGGACCTGGGGCAAGCTGATTGAGACCCGGCCTATTGCAGGCACACGCCCAAGGGGGGGTAGCCATGACCTGGATGATGCCCTGTCGAGCGAATTGCTGGCCCATCCCAAGGAACGGGCCGAACATATCATGCTGATCGACCTGGAGAGGAACGACCTGGGTCGAATCTGTCAACCGGGTAGCGTCGAGGTCAATGAGTTGATGGTGCTGGAGAGTTACCAGCATGTACACCATATCGTCTCCAACGTACGAGGTCAGTTGCGGGAATCGATTTCTCCCGGCCAGGTGATTAAGGCCGTCTTTCCGGGGGGGACCATCACCGGCTGCCCCAAGATTCGATGTATGGAGATCATCGCGGAACTCGAGGCCGAAGGAAGGGGGGCCTATACGGGTTCACTGGGCTACCTGAATGCCCATGGTGATATGGATCTGAATATTCTGATCCGAACACTGGTTCGTTCCGGTCAGAAAATACAGTTTAGAACCGGGGCAGGAATCGTTGCCGACTCAGACCCTGAGCAGGAACTGAAGGAGACCCGGCATAAGGCCGAGGGGCTGCTGAGGGGGTTTGACTGGTGAATCAGGGTGTCAATGCCGTACCGGAACTGGTCTCCAGCCTCGATCGTGGGCTTGCCTATGGCGATGGGCTGTTTGAAACCATTGCGATACGAGAAGGGCGCCCCTGCCTGTGGAAAGAGCACATGCAGCGCCTTATAAAAGGCTGCCAGCGCTTACAGATACCCGAACCTGATCTGCAGCAACTGGAGAAGCAGGCCCTGGAACTGAGTGCCAACCAGGATGAGGCCGTACTCAAGCTGATCCTGACACGGGGAACAGGTGGTCGTGGTTATCGAGTAGCCAGTATGCCTGAACCCTGGCATGGCTTCAGTTTGCATCCAGGTCCCAGCTATCCCGATTCCTATCGCACTGAGGGGGTCAGGGTCAGGGTCTGTCAGACTCGTCTGGGAAGAAACCCCGTTCTGGCTGGCATCAAACACCTGAATCGCCTGGAACAGGTACTGGCGCGGAATGAATGGAAGGATGAGTATCAGGAAGGTCTGATGCTGGATACGGAATCCCATGTCATCGAGGGCACGATGAGTAATCTGTTTCTCATTACCTGCGACGGTTTGTTGACAGCCGATCTTTCACAATGTGGAATTGAGGGTGTGATACGACAGAGGATATTAGCCTGGGCAGGAGAACAGTGCATTGCCTGCGAGCAAAGGCCTGGGATCAGTCTTGAGGATGTATTTGCTGCAAAGGCACTGTTTGTGTGTAACTCGATCATTGGTGTCTGGCCGGTCAGGCAACTGGAAGAAATGAATTATTCCCTGGATAACGCAATCCTGCATCGGTTGTTGAAGGACGATCCCCTCCTATGCGACGCCTGATACGGGTTTTATTGCTGCTGCTGATCATCCTGGCGGTCGTCACCTCGGCACTGTTCTATGACCATATCAGTAGTCCGGCGCCGCTGCCGGAAGAGGGCGTGGTTATCACCGTACCCAATGGGGCCACGCTGGGGCGTGTGGCTCGACAACTAAGCCAGGAAGGTGTCATCGAAAAGCCGCTGTACTGGAAGTTGCTGGCCAGGATTACTGGGAAGGCCAATCAGATCAAGGCCGGTGAATATGAGCTCAGCGGCCAGGTCAGCCCTTCAGAGATACTGGATATCCTGGTCTCCGGGAAATCTCTACAGTACAGCCTGACCATACCTGAGGGCTGGACATTCCAGCAGATGCTAATGGCCCTGGCCGGAAAACCCGAGATCCGGCAGACACTGGAGAATGCCGATACGAAGGAAATTATGCATCAACTCGGGGCAGAGGACCTCCATCCGGAAGGTCGTTTTCTACCCGAGACCTATTTCTTTACCCGTAATACCTCCGACCTGGAGATCCTTCGGCGCAGTTTTGTTGCGATGCAGGAACTACTAGCCAAGGAGTGGGACAACCGAGAAGAGGATTTACCCCTGGCAACTCCCGATGAGGCCCTGATTCTGGCCTCCATCGTTGAAAAGGAGACCGGGGTGGCCGATGAGCGCCCCATGATTGCCGCAGTATTCATCAATCGTCTCAGAAAAGGAATGCGCTTACAGACAGACCCGACGGTGATCTATGGCATGGGCGACCGTTATAAAGGCAATATCAGGAAAAAAGATCTGCAGCGCGACACCCCCTATAATACCTATACACGAAAGGGCCTGCCTCCGACCCCCATCGCCCTGCCTGCGGCATCGAGCATTCATGCGGTATTACATCCTGCCCAATCCGATGCCCTGTATTTTGTTGCCAGTGGAGGGGGGCGCCATTATTTCAGCACCACCTACGAAGAACATAAGCAGGCCGTGATTAAATATCTGCTGAATGGTAATGCGGCGCGTTACAAAGGGGACCAGTAATGGCAGAAGGAATCGAACGTGGCTGTTTTATCACGATAGAGGGAATCGAAGGGGTCGGTAAATCGACCCAGATCTCGGCCATTATCGATCGCCTTGAGGCGCAGGGTAAAAAAGTTCTCCTGACGCGTGAGCCCGGTGGTACCGAACTGGGGGAGGCCATACGCCAGCTCTTACTCTCAACCGAATTTCCCCCCATGGATCAGCGTACCGAGCTTTTACTCATGTTTGCAGCTCGGGCCGAGCATATCTACACCAGGATTCTGCCCGCCCTGGATGAGGGCGTCTGGGTAGTCAGTGACCGATTCACGGATGCCAGTTATGCCTATCAGGGGGGCGGGCGACAGATTGCACTCGAAAAGATCATGGGTCTTGAGGCGTGGGTGCAGGAGGGCTTTACCCCGGATTTCACCTTCCTTCTGGATGCCCCGGTTGAAGTCGGGCTGTCCAGGGCCAGAAACCGTGGTCCACAGGACCGAATCGAGCAGGAAGACCTGGATTTTTTTCAACGAGTTCGGGATTGCTACCTGGATAGGGCGGCAGCCGAGCCCGAACGCTTCAGGGTCATAGATGCGAGCCTCGATGAGGCTCGGGTGAGGCGAGACGTGCTCAAGCAACTGGATGAGATGATTCAGGGAAGGTCAAGACCATGATCTTTCCCTGGCAGGAGTCCCTATGGAAACAGGTTGCAGAACGCCTGAAGAATGACACCTTGCCTCATGCCCTGTTGCTGGAAGGGCAAAAAGGCATGGGGAAGAGTGCCTTTGCCCATCATCTGGCGGCCATGGCCCTCTGCCAGCAAAGCCAGGCTTCAGGGGCCTGCGGTGACTGTAAGAGTTGCACCCTGCTTGAGGCCGGCACCCATCCCGATTTCTTTCATCTGGAGCCCGTTGAGACCGGAAAACAGATCCGTGTCGATGCGGTACGTGAACTCATCGAGTTCATGAATCTCAGCTGTCATTATGGCAGCCATAAAGTGGCGGTTATCGAACCGGCTGATGCCATGAATGCCGCGTCGGCCAATTCGCTGCTCAAGACCCTCGAAGAACCATCACACGGCGCCTTATTAATCCTGGTGACCGCGCATCCGAGTCGCCTGCCCATCACCATACGCAGCCGTTGCCAGCGTATTAGCTTTCTGCCACCAGCCGAAGAGCTGGTATCGGACTGGCTAATCTCAGAGCTGAATGGTAACGGAGAAGAATATAAAAACCTGCTGTCCATCGCCCATGGTGGGCCACTTTATGCGCGGGAACTGGCCCAGGATGAGATGATGCAGGCCCGTCAGGCCCTGTTCCAGGACATATTAGAGGTCCTGAGAGGTAAAATGACGGTCATGGCCTTTTCAGCACGTTATCAGAATGACCTGTCCCGGCAGGTACTGGAGTGGATCTTGACCTGGTTGCAGGACCTCGCAAGGCTCTGCGTTTCCCCGGAGCAGGCGCGTCTGGTCAATCCCGATGTCGCTCAGGACTTGCGTCGACTGGCCAAGGTATTAGACTTACAGTCAATTTTTAAATTGCAGGAAAAGCTTTACGACTTTATGCGTTTTCATGGTACGGTTAACCTGAATGCGCAGATGGTTCTGGAAGATATAATGATAAACTGGCTTTCCGCACTCAGGGTTTCTAAGAGGTAATACAACATGGTGGCAGCACCCGGGCAGGGGATACTTTCACTGGCAATCAAGGACAAGGGTTCATTGTATGCGGCCTATATGCCCTTTGTGACCAATGGTGGCATCTTCATTCCAACCACCAAGGAGTACAAACTGGGTGACGAGGTCTTCATGTTGCTGACCCTGATGGACAGCCCTGAAAAGATTCCCGTAGCGGGCAAGGTTATCTGGATTACACCTCATGGTTCCTCCGGCAATAAGACCCCCGGCATCGGTGTGCAGTTTTCTGATCAGGACAATGGCAGCACTCGTAACAAGATCGAGGGGATTCTGGCTGGTGCCCTGCAGGCCGATCGCCCAACACATACCATGTAACGCCCCTCTCCGATTACCCTTTCACCAGGCATACCCATGCTGACAGATTCCCATTGCCACCTGGACCGGATCAATCTCGATGCCTTCGACGGCAAACTCGACAATCTACTGGCCGAAGCTGAGGCCCAGGATGTCGGGCAATTCCTCTGTGTCTGCATCGATCTGGAGCATTTTCCCGATGTGAAGCGATTTGCTGATCAGGATGCACGAATCTGGTGCAGCGTCGGAGTGCATCCGACCAGTGAAGGAGTTCAGGAACCCGAGGTCGAAGATCTGTTACAGCTAGCCGATGATGAAAGGGTTATTGCCATAGGAGAGACGGGGCTGGATTATTTCCGTATTGAAGGGGATATGGCCTGGCAACAACAGCGTTTTAGAAGGCATATTCGTGCTGCAGTTGAGCTGAACAAGCCATTGATCATCCATACGCGCTCGGCTCGTGAAGATACCATTCGGATCCTTAAAGAGGAGGGGGCCGATCGTTGTCGGGGGATTATGCATTGCTTCGCCGAAGACTGGGAGACCGCGCAACAGGCCATGGACCTGGGGTTCTTCATCTCTTTTTCTGGCATCATCACCTTTAAAAATGCCGAAGAACTCCGTGACGTAGCGCGACGAGTCCCGGAAGAAAATATGCTCATAGAGACCGATTCTCCCTACCTGGCACCCGTACCACATCGTGGCAAGATGAATCATCCCGCCTATGTGCGGCATGTTGCAGAAAAATTAGCGGAAGTCCGGGAGATTCCATTTGACGCCGTGGCCGATATCACGACGGATAATTTCAATCGCTTGTTTAACCTGAAGTCCTGAATAATACTGCAATCGATGACGCATAGTGGCGTTTTGCTATCGAAGCCTCTCAGATGAACATACTGCTCTTTGATTTAAATCCCGATCGTATGAAGCATGTGCGTCAGCATATGCAAAAAGAAGGTATTGAGGTCAATATCGCGGATGCACATAACAGTCCATTGTCAGAACAAATCGCCATCTCTCAACCTGATGCCCTGCTGATCAATGTAGAACCCGAGGCGGCAGCCTTGCTGGAAATCATCCGTGATATTAACCAGACCAACCCACTACCCATTATTATTTATGCTGAAAAAGAGGATGAAGGGATTCTGGATCAATGTGTGCGCGAGGGCGTGGGTGCCTATGTTGTTGATGATTTAACGCGCAGAAAGATCCGTCCTATTATTCGTGTTGCCATTACACGTTTTTCTGAAACCAATAAACTGAGAGACGAACTGGAGAAAACACGTAAACAACTGGCCGATCGAAAGGATATCGATCGTGCCAAGGCCATCATCATGAAACAGAAGGCCATTGATGAAGATGAGGCCTATGCTGCCTTACGCAAAATGGCCATGGATCAAAACATCACCATTGGAGAGGCCGCCAGAAACATCATCAATGTGGCCTCACTGTTAGTCTGAGTGGTAACGCTTAAGCATTAGTTAAGATTAATTGGCACGAAAGATGCCCTGATGTTATTCGGCTATGGCTTTAACTAGCGATAACTTTTAATAACTGGACTTAACGTAACTGCCCCCCATCAGAACCAGATAAAGAAGAGAGCTATGAAACAAGAACAGATCATATTGGTGCAGGAAACCTGGGGGAAAATCATTCCTGAACTGGATCCAGCATCTAATGATTTCATGGACAAATTACTGGAAATCAAACCTGATCTGATTAAGCTCTTTCGCACCGATACGCGTGAATTAGGCCTGTTAATGATGGCCATGATCAACCGTGCCATTACGGCCCTGGATGACTTTGAAGAGTTTAGGCCAGAGATCCAGAAGCTGGGCAAACGACATATTCATTATGGTGTCACCGACGACGATTTCGATAAAGTTGCTGAGGCATTGCTATGGACCCTTAAAAAGTATCTGGGTGCTGCCTATACCGACGAAGTGGCTGATGCCTGGGTCGTTGCCTACACACAGATCGCACAGGTCATGAAAGAGTCTTCTGCGCAGTCCCAATTCGCATGAATCGCTTCAAAGACTACAAAACAGCTCAAATCTACTCACTTGCTGCCCAATCATGGTGCAATCGGCGCTATCCTGGTGCGGAATATTATAGTTTTAGCAAATACTAATCTTACAAAACCCTTCTTTTCATATTATTTTCAGTTACTTATACGTGTTGGCATAACACCTGCTTATTTTAAAACAATTAATGGCCAACGATGGTCATTTTGCAGGCACAAAACACTGTACTGGATAACGAAGTCCACTTTCTCCGTCGGGGCATCCGACAGGCGATGGTGGGCTTTTTTTTGATTTAACCTTAATCAAAAGGACTAACATGTCTTACAAACCGAGTCGACGTAGCTTCATTAAGAAAACAGCCCTGGCATTAGGACTGGCCCTGGGTCTTGGCGCAACCTCATTCACCGCTCAGACAATGGCAGCCGTGGGTGAGCCCGAGAAAGAAGATCTGAAATTTGGTTTCATCAAGCTGACGGATATGGCACCGCTGGCCATTGCCTATGAAAAGGGCTACTTCGAGGATGAGGGACTATACGTTACCCTCGAGGCCCAGGCTAACTGGAAGGTGCTGCTTGATGGCGTGATTGATGGAAAACTCGACGGTGCACACATGCTGGCAGGTCAGCCACTGGGAGCCACGATCGGGTTTGGTACGCAGGATCATATCATTACCGCCTTCAGCATGGACCTGAACGGAAACGGCATCACGGTTTCCAACGATATCTGGGAACAGATGAAGCCAAATATCGAACACAAGGATGGTAAGCCGGTCCATCCCATCAAGGCCGATGCCCTGAAACCCGTGGTAGAGAAATTTAAAGATGAAGGCAAACCCTTCAAGATGGGTATGGTCTTCCCGGTATCGACCCATAACTATGAGCTTCGCTACTGGCTGGCAGCGGGTAACCTCCATCCCGGTTACTACAACCCCAAGAAGGGTGACACCTCGGGCACCATCGATGCCGATGTACTATTGTCCGTAACACCTCCACCCCAGATGCCCGCCACACTCGAGGCAGGTACTATTTATGGTTATTGTGTCGGTGAACCCTGGAATCAGCAGGCTGTATTCAAAGGTATTGGTGTGCCTGTTATTACCGATTACGAGATCTGGAAAGACAATCCCGAAAAGGTATTTGGTGTTTCCAAGTCATGGGCTGATAAATACCCCAATACCCATATTCGTGTTGTAAAGGCGATGATTCGTGCGGCGCAATGGCTGGATGAAAACAACAACGCTAACCGCCCTGAGGCCGTCAAGATCCTTTCCATGCCCCAATATGTTGGTGCTGACTATGACGTGATTGCCAACTCGATGACCGGTACATTCGAATATGAAAAGGGCGATAAGCGAGAGGTCCCGGACTTTAATGTCTTCTTCCGCTATAACGCGACCTATCCCTACTATTCAGATGCCATCTGGTATCTGACCCAGATGCGTCGCTGGGGGCAGATCGCTGAGTACAAGCCAGATAGCTGGTACATGGATATCGCGAAAAAGGTCTATCGTCCTGACATCTATGCTGCGGCCGCCAAGGAGTTGATCGCCGAGGGTAAGGTCAAGGCGAAAGACTTCCCTGACTTTGATACAGAAGACGGTTTCCGTCCGCCTCAGACCGAATTCATTGACGGTATTACCTTTGATGGTAAAAAACCGAATGAGTACCTGGAAAAGTTCCCCATCGGTCTCAAGGGTAAGGACGAAGTTTAAGTATCGAAATCTCCACCACACCCCGGTGGTGGAGATTTTTTTCAATGCATGAGGGTCACATAATGCAGAAGCTCACTAACTATCTGCCCTGGTTAAAACCGGTCATAAAACTGGTGAAAGGTGAAAACCCAACGGAGCAGATCAAAATCATCCTGGCCAAAGTCGGCACACCGCTACTTGGTCTGGTCATTTTCCTGATTATCTGGGCAGGCGCCGCTTCGGCCATCGACACCTCTCTGGGCAAGTTTCCTGGCCCGGGTGAAGTCAGAACCCAGTTTCTCAATTTGCTCGATGAAAGCAAGGCTGAAAAAGAAAAAGAGATTGCTTTTTATGAACGTCAGCAAAAGCGTAATGAAGCCAAGTTGGCCAAAGACCCCAATGCCAAGGTTAAAATTCGCCCCTATACCGGCAACCCCACATTCTTTGATCAGATTGGCACCAGTCTGGTCACAGTCCTGTCCGGCTTTATCCTGGCCTCGCTGATCGCCATACCTATAGGAATCATCATTGGACTTAGCCCAGGCCTGTATGCCGCCTTTAATCCGATTATTCAGTTGTTCAAACCGGTATCACCCCTCGCCTGGTTGCCCCTGGTCACGATGGTTGTCAGTGCGGTCTATGTCACCAAAGACCCCATGTTTTCCAAGTCTTATCTGACTTCGATGATCACTGTACTCCTGTGTTGTCTGTGGCCGACCATGATCAATACCGCCGTTGGTGTAGCCTCCATCAGCAAGGACCTGATCAATGTCAGCAAGGTGCTAAGACTGAGCTGGCTTACCAATATCTACAAGATCGTCATTCCTTCATCGCTTCCTATGATGTTCACCGGCCTGCGCCTGTCACTGGGTATTGCCTGGATGGTACTGATTGCCGCTGAGATGCTGGCTCAAAACCCTGGTCTTGGAAAGTTTGTCTGGGATGAGTTCCAGAATGGAAGCTCAAATTCATTGGGCCGCATCATGGTTGCCGTACTGGTGATTGGTGCGATTGGTTTTCTCCTTGACCGGGGCATGCTGACCTTACAGCGCGTACTGTCCTGGGATAAGACCGCCGATATTCGTTAACAGGAGAAATCAGATGACACATACAGTCCCACATCTTGAACTGACTGGCGTCAGTATCGATTTCCCAACCCCTAACGGTCCGTTCAGGGCACTGAATAAAGTAAACCTGAAGATCGAAGAGGGTGAGTTTATTTCACTCATCGGACATTCAGGCTGTGGTAAGTCCACGGTTCTTAATATCGTCGCTGGTCTTTACAAGGCTACAGAGGGCGGCGTTCTGCTGGATGGAAAAGAGGTCGATGAACCGGGTCCGGAACGAGCCGTTGTGTTCCAGAATCATTCATTACTGCCCTGGTTAACGGCTTATGAAAATGTCGAATTAGCCGTAAAACAGGTTTTTAAGGGCCAGAAGACTAAACCAGAGATGAAGGAGTGGATAGAACACAATCTTAATCTGGTGCATATGGATCACGCCATGGATAAGCGTCCGGATGAGATCTCCGGAGGTATGAAGCAACGTGTGGGTATAGCGCGAGCCCTGGCCATGGAGCCCAAGATCCTGCTGATGGATGAACCCTTTGGTGCGCTCGATGCCCTGACACGTGCTCATCTCCAGGATTCCCTCATGGAAATCACCTCCAGCCTTGGTAACACCGTCATTATGATCACGCATGACGTCGACGAGGCGGTCCTTTTGTCTGACCGAATTGTCATGATGACCAACGGACCGGCTGCGACGATTGGAGAAATACTCGAGGTCAATCTGGAGCGTCCACGCAATCGTGTCGAACTAAGTGATGATTCTGAATACAACCATTATCGTCATGCCGTATTGCAATTCCTGTATGAAAAACAGCGCAATCCGGATGATAAGACTGAGGCATCAAAAACAGACAAAGAAGAGATGTCTGAAGAGGCCTCCATGGCATCTGAGAAGCTTACGGATAATAAACCAGAGGCTGCCTGAAAGTAGTCCTTGTGTGACTCGGGGAACAGGATGTGCATTGGGGAAGGACTCCCTTTTTTTAGCGCTCGTTTCACTGTATTGATCTGGACTAAACACAGCCCTGTAACTTAATCGCAACCTGAATAGAACAGGTTGAACTGTTGGAGAAATTCCATGCAAGAACGTCTTGTAGTTATTGGTAACGGTATGGCAGGTATGCGTACCGTGGAAGAACTGCTAAAGCTTGAACCCGAAAAATATGAAATCACCGTATTCGGTTCGGAGCCCTATGGTAATTACAACCGAATCATGCTCTCTCCGGTTCTGGCTTCAGAAAAGACCATCGATGACATCATGCTCAATGATGAGCAGTGGTATGTCGATAATGGCATCAAGCTATACAAGGGTAAGAATGTTACCGAGATTGACCGCGTGGCACGCAAGGTCAGGGCGGAGGATGGTACCGAAGCAGATTATGATCGCCTGATCATCGCGACCGGTTCAAACCCCTTCATGCTGCCAGTCCCCGGTGCTGACCTGGAGGGTGTCATCGGGTTCCGTGATATTTATGATGTTGATCGAATGCTGGATGCGGCGAAACAGTACAAGCATGCCGTTGTTATTGGTGGTGGCCTGCTGGGGCTTGAAGCAGCCAATGGACTGATGAAGCAGGGCATGGATGTCACCGTAGTGCATCTGATGGATACCCTCATGGAGCGTCAGCTGGATGCACCTGCCGGCAAGCTGTTGAAAAAATCCCTGGAAGAGCGGGGCATGAAGTTCATGATGCCCGCGCAGACCGAACAGATTATTGGCGAAGATCGAGTAACGGGCCTCAAATTTACCGATGGAACAGTCATCGACGCTGACCTCGTTGTCATGGCCGTCGGCATACGCCCCAACTTTAGCCTGGCCGAATCGGCGGGCCTGCATTGTGAACGAGGCCTGGTGGTCAACGATACCCTGCAGACCTTTGACCCACGTATTTATGCAGTTGGCGAATGTGTACAACATCGCGGTATGACCTATGGCCTGGTAGCACCGCTGTTTGAAATGGCCAAGGTCTGCGCTAACCACCTCGCTGAACATGGTATAGCGCGTTATGAGGGGTCGGTGACTTCGACTATGCTCAAGGTAACTGGCATCGATCTGTTCTCTGCCGGTGACTTTCATGGTGATGAATCAACCGAAGACATGGTCTTCCAGGATGCTGCCAGCGGTGTCTACAAGAAGCTGGTGATCAAGGATAATAAGATTATTGGCGCCGTACTCTATGGCGATACCATTGATGGCACCTGGTACTTCCAGCTGTTGCGTGATGGAACGGATATCTCCGATATTCGTGAAAACCTCCTGTTTGGTCAGGCGCATCTGGGTGATTCAGGCCACGGTGATGACAATCGCGTCGCAGCCATGCCTGATTCGGCAGAGATCTGCGGATGTAACGGTGTCTGCAAGGGTGATATTGTCAATGCCATCGTCGAAAAGAAACTGTTCACTCTCGATGATGTACGTGCACACACCAAGGCCTCCAGCTCCTGTGGTTCCTGTACCGGCCTGGTTGAGACCATCCTGGCTGAAACCGTTGGCGGTGATTACTCCCAGGCCCCCAAGAAGAAACCCGTATGTGGCTGTACGGAGCACTCGCATGATGAACTGATAGCGGCCATTAAGGAACAGGGGCTTAAGTCGAAGCAGGCAGTCTATGAAGCACTGAACTGGCAAACCGATGATGGCTGTCATGTCTGTCGGCCTGCCGTTAATTATTATCTGCTGGCCAACTGGCCGGCAGAGTATAAGGACGATGCAGCATCACGCTTCATTAACGAGCGTGTACACGCCAATATACAGAAAGACGGTACCTATTCTGTTGTTCCGCGTATCTGGGGTGGCGTGACATCACCTACCGAACTGATGAAGATTGCCGAGGTGGCAGAGAAACATGAAATCCCGACGGTCAAGTTCACCGGGGGGTCGCGTATCGATCTACTGGGTGTTCCCAAGGAGAAATTGCCAGCCGTCTGGGGTGATCTTTCCGAGGCCGGATTCGTTTCCGGTGGCGCCTATGGTAAGAGCCTACGCACCGTTAAGACCTGTGTTGGATCAGAATGGTGTCGTTTCGGCACCCAGGCCTCAATGTCCATGGGGATTAAGCTTGAAAAATACACCTGGGGCTCCTGGATGCCACATAAATTCAAGCTGGCCGTTTCCGGTTGTCCCCGAAACTGTGCAGAGGCCACCATCAAGGACTTTGGTGTAGTCTGTGTTGATTCGGGTTATGAGTTACATGTTGGCGGTAATGGTGGTATCAAGGTCCGTGCAACCGATTTCCTCTGTAAGGTCGACACCGAAGAAGAGGTGATAGAATATTGCGCTGCCTTTACCCAGTTATATCGAGAAGAAGCCCGTTATCTGGAACGAACGGCGCCATGGATTGAACGTGTTGGTCTGACCTATGTGAAGGAAAAAGTGGTCGAGGATGCAGAAAACCGTAAGGCCCTGCAGCAACGTTTCGAGGAGTCACAGAAGTATGTACAGATAGACCCCTGGAAAGAACGTGCAGAAGGTGCTGAGAGTCACGAGTTTACACCACTCACGGTTAATGCCGGTTAATTCATCGATCTAAGTTAAGAAAATTTGAGAGGACATTATGGCCTGGACCATTATTTGTAATCTGGAAGAGATCCCAAGCCTGGGTTCACGTATTATCAAATCATCCGAGGGTGATATTGCCGTATTTCGTACTAGCTCTGACGAGGTTTTTGCACTATTTGATAAGTGTCCCCATAAGGGTGGGCCTTTGTCGCAGGGTATAGTCCATGGCAAGCGCGTAACCTGTCCACTGCACAACTGGGTGATTGAACTTGAAAGCGGCGAGGCCGTGGCCCCCGATGAGGGCTGCGCCCATAGTATTGCGGCCAGGTTAGAGGATGGGAAGGTTTCGCTGGATCTGGATGAATCAATCACGGCAGTCGCCTGATTCTGGATCGTCAGGGCCGGCTACAGTGGCCGGCCTTTATCTTCATGCATCAATTGGTCTACAGGCTTACCCCGACCTGTAGCTGGATTCAGATATGACAAGCCAAGTGAAAACGACCTGCCCCTACTGTGGCGTCGGATGTGGTGTCCAGATCGAGAGAAACGATCATGGCGAAATCACCGTACGTGCTGATAGAACGCATCCAGCCAACCTCGGCCGACTATGCTCCAAGGGGAGTGCCTTGGCAGAGACACTCGATCTTGACGGTCGCCTGCTGGATCCCACTATCAAAGGAAAGCAGGTTAGCTGGGATATAGCACTGGACACCGTTGCCCATACTTTTCGTGACATCATCGATAAGCATGGCCCGGATTCGGTCGCGTTCTATGTCTCCGGGCAGTTGCTCACTGAAGACTACTACGTCGCCAATAAACTGATGAAGGGCTATATTGGCAGCGCCAATATAGATACCAACTCCCGACTGTGTATGTCTTCTACGGTAGCCGGATACAAACGGGCCTTTGGCGTCGATGCCGTTCCTTGTGCCTATGAAGACCTGGAACGTGCCAAGCTAATTGTACTGACTGGCAGTAATACTGCCTGGTGTCATCCGGTGCTCTACCAGCGGATCGTCAAGGCAAAGAAACAAAATCCCGACCTGCAGGTCGTCCTGATCGATCCACGCCGTACAGCAACAGCCGACATTGCCGATAGCCATCTGTCACTGAAACCCGGTACCGATTCCGTCCTGTTCAACGGCCTGTTAAACCATCTGGAACAGGTTCAGGAACACAATCCGCTTTTTCTGAAATCTGTCTCTGGTGTCGATGAGGCGTTGCAGGCCGCACGTGATTCGGCGCCAACTATCGATGTGGTCGCACAACGTTGTGGCCTGGAGATAGAGCAGGTCGAGGCCTTTTACCGCCTGTTCGCTCGAACGGAGCGTGTTATTACGGTTTTTTCACAGGGCATTAATCAGTCCAGTAGTGGCACGGATAAGGTCAATGCGATTATCAACTGTCATCTCTACAGTGGTCGTATAGGTCGTCCCGGTATGGGGCCTTTCTCATTTACAGGTCAACCGAATGCCATGGGTGGTAGAGAGGTGGGCGGACTGGCCAATCAGCTGGCAGCGCACCTGGAAATAGAACGACCAGAGCATCGCGACCTGGTGCAGAGCTTCTGGAAATCCCCCGCTATTGCCGATAAACCCGGCCTGAAGGCCGTAGATATGATTGAGGCCATCGGGCAGGGCAAGGTCAAGGCCCTGTGGATCATGGCCACCAACCCCGCAGTCAGCGTCCCGGACTCGAGCTTGGTGAGAGCTGCTCTGGAACAGTGTGAATTTGTGGTCATCTCGGATTGTATGGCGCAGACTGATACCTCCGCGTTCGCTGATGTGATGCTACCGGCCACAACCTGGGGCGAGAAAAAGGGCACGGTAACGAATTCCGAGCGTTGCATATCCCGTCAAAGGGCCTTCCTGGATGCACCCGGACATTCCAGGCCAGACTGGTGGATCATCACCGAGGTAGCCCGTCGCATGGGTTTCGCTGATGCCTTCGCCTATCAGAGTGAGGTCGATATCTTCCGTGAATATGCCGCGATGACCGCTTATAGACCTGAGGTCAGGCGAGACCTGGATCTGGGTGCACTGGCTGATATCAGTGATGAGGCCTATGCCGCTCTTGAGCCAGTTCAGTGGCCCGTCAGCAAGGGTTCGCCAATGGGGACCCCTCGACTGTTTTCTGATGGGGTATTCTATACTCCTGATAGCCGGGCGCGTATGTTGCCCATTGAACCCCGCAGTCCCATATATGCCTGTAGTAACGATTTCCCACTGGTTTTAAATACCGGAAGAGTCCGTGATCACTGGCATACAATGACACGTACAGGAAAGTCACCCAGGTTATCGGGACATATCATCGAACCCTATGCCGAGATCCATCCCCAGGATGCCCTGAAATACCATATCCAGGACAAGGAACTGGTGCTGGTAACAGGCAAAAGCGGAAGCCTGATCGTGCGTGC
>JANTGN010000014.1 GCA_024762895.1 Thiotrichales bacterium | reverse complement strand
TATTCTTGCCATTTATGGTTTATGAAATGAGAACAATCAGTGATGACGATGTTTCAGGCTCCTTATACTTTCTTAGTTTGGCACTGTTAATTGGGCCTGTATTCATAATTTCTGAAAGAGAAAGATTTCGTAGGCTCGGTAAATAATGCCTAACAAGTGGGTCAAGTTGACACATTACGCGTCGCTTCGCTCTGCTTCATGCGCAACTTACCCTAAACGTTGATGTCCGTTTTCCGGAAATCCGTGGCTTGAGACCCATTCTTCGTTAAGAGCTGCTAATGGCTGACACAAACTCTCTTACCTAAACTCACAAAAAAGCCCCTCACGAAGAGGGGCCGATTAACACTTTAATATAAGAGCTGAACAGGCTTACTCATCTTCGATGAGTTTGACCTCATCCAGGGGTTTGAGGTCACCGAGAGCATCATCCAGCGTGGTCTCCTTCTTCGCTTTACCTTTACGCTTTTCTTCAGTCTCCATTCTTGCCTCCAGCGCCTCTCGAACATCCAGGTCCTGGCCACCGATTTCCTCGCTGGGGAATTTTAGAGATACATCGTCCTTCTTGTTGGTCTTCACGCCGCCACCAAAGTTGATGCGCCACTCAAGATCACCACGCGAATCGGCATTGGCCAGGGCCGCCTGCAGATCGATATGGCCGGCCTTGTAGAGTTCGAACAGAGACTGGTCAAAGGTCTGCATACCGGAAGAGGCGCCTTTTTCCATGACCTCTTTCATCTCACCCATTTCACCCCGTTTGATCAGCTCGGCAATGTACGGGGTATTGATCATGATCTCGACGGCGGGCACACGCTTGCCGTCTTTGGTGGGTACCAGTCGCTGCGAGATGATGGCCTTCAGGTTCAGGGAAAGGTCACTCAGGATCTGATGTTTGGCATCGGGTGGGAACATATTAATGATACGGTCCAGGGCCTGGAAGGAGTTCACCGCATGCAGGGTGGAGAGGGCCAGGTGACCGGTATCGGCAAAGCCAATACAGGCCTCCATGGTATGACGGTCACGCACCTCACCGATCATGATCATGTCCGGCGCCTCACGCATGGCCTCGCGCAGGGCATTGTCATAGCTGAGGGTATCCAGGCCCACCTCGCGCTGACCGACAATGGACGATTTGTGCTCAAAGACATACTCGATCGGATCTTCTACGGTCAGGATATGGCCCGCCATTTCGATGTTTCTGAAGTCGATCATCGAGGCCATGGTCGTTGACTTACCCGACCCCGTGGCCCCCACCACCATGATCAGTCCGGTCTTGTGCATGACCAGGTCCTTGAGGACCGGCGGCATCTTGAGCGTCTCGATGGTCGGTATCTCGCTCTTTATGTAGCGAATGACCATCGAGACCTCGCCACGCTGAACGTAGATATTGACACGGAATCGACCGACATTCTTGACCGAGATGCCGAGATTCATCTCGCGCTCGGCCTCGAACTCCATGATCTGCTTTTCATTCATCAGCTGATAGGCAGCGGCCTGTACCTGTCCGGGCTCCAGGGGCTTATTACTGATGCGGCGCATCTCGCCCTCGATCTTGATACTGGGCGGGGCACCGGTAGTAAAGAAAATATCCGAGGCGTTCTTCTGCGCCATCAATGTCAGGTAGGGATCGATATTCATGACTGTTTCCTGTTAGCGCATCAGGCCGCTATCTTCAGGTTCCTCTTCCATTTGCAGGTGCCCCACTTCATCCATTAGTTCGGCAGATTTCGCACCCTTGCTTTCCAGTTTCACACGCAGGCGCAGGTCATTAACGGAGTCGGCATTGCGCAGGGCATCCTCGTAGGTAATGGCCCCCGCCTCAAAGAGATTAAACAGGGCCTGGTCAAAGGTGATCATACCCTGCTCATTGGACTTGGCCATCAGGCTCTTCATCTCATGCACCTCGCCCTTGAAGATCAGGTCGGACATGAGCGGCGAATTGATCATGACCTCCACGGCGGGGACACGCCCCTTCTGGTCCGCACGCGGAATCAGGCGCTGCGAAATAACCCCCTTGAGGTTGAGCGACAGATCCATCAGCAACTGCTGACGCCTATCTTCCGGGAAAAAGTTGATTATACGATCGAGCGCCTGGTTAGTACTGTTGGCATGCAGGGTACTCAGGCACAGGTGGCCGGTCTCGGCAAACGCGATGGCGTAATCCATGGTCTCCCGGTCACGGATCTCACCCAGCAGGATGACATCCGGTGCCTGACGCAGGGTGTTCTTCAGGGCGATCTCGTAGGTCTCGGTATCCACCCCGACTTCACGCTGGGTAATCAGGCAGTTTTTATGCTCGTGCATATACTCGATCGGGTCTTCGATCGTGACGATATGCCCATAACTGTTCTCATTGCGGTAACCCACCATGGCGGCCAGCGAGGTCGATTTACCCGAGCCGGTTCCCCCTACAAAGATCACCAGACCACGTTTGGTCATGGAGATGTCCTTGAGCACGCTGGGCAGGCTCAGCTGGTCGAAGGTAGGAATCTCGCTATTGATAGTACGCAGGACCATACCCTGGGAGCCACGCTGGGTGAAGGCATTGACACGAAAACGCGCCACCCCGGGCAGGCTGATGGCAAAGTTGACCTCCTGGTGTTCTTCGAACTCCGCGGCCTGCTTGTCGTTCATAATCGAACGTACGAGCACCTGGGTATGCGAGGGTGACAGGGGCTGGTTGGTGATCGGCGTCATCTTGCCGTCAATCTTCATTGAGGGCGATGCCCCCACCGTAATGAACAGATCCGAACCCTGCTTACTCAACATGGTTCGAAGCAGGTCATGCATGAAACGTATCGCCTTATCACGATCCATGGAAATCCCCTCTTAGAAAGTATCCGGATTGGCGGCCGAGCGGCGCGCCTCTTCTTTGGCTATCAGGCCGCGACTCTGCAGGTCTCGCAGGCACTGATCCAGGGTCTGCATGCCCATACCCTGCGAGGTCTGGATGGAGGAATACATCTGCGCCACCTTACCCTCACGAATCAGGTTACGAATCGCCGGTGTACCCAGCATGATCTCATGGGCGGCCACACGGCCACCGCCGATCTTTTTCAGCAGGGTCTGAGAAATAACCGCCTTCAGCGACTCAGACAACATGGCACGCACCATGTCTTTTTCCGCCGCAGGGAATACGTCAATGACACGGTCAATGGTCTTGGCGGCAGAACTGGTATGCAGGGTTCCAAAGACCAGATGTCCGGTCTCGGCCGCGGTCAGCGCCAGGCGTATGGTCTCGATATCGCGCATCTCACCGACCAGGATGGTATCGGGATCTTCACGCAGGGCCGAACGCAGGGCCTCGTTAAAGCCCAGGGTGTCACGATGCACCTCACGCTGATTGACCAGACATTTCTTACTCTCGTGAACGAATTCGATGGGGTCTTCAATGGTCAGGATATGCCCCTGTTCATTATCATTCTTATAATCAACCATACCCGCCAGGGTGGTCGATTTACCGGAACCGGTGGGGCCGGTGACCAGGACGATGCCACGGGGGTACATGGCGATCTCCTGAAAGATCTTGGGTGCATTCAGGTCCTCAAGGGTAAGGATCTTGGAGGGGATGGTACGAAATACGGCGCCGGAGCCTCGGTGCTGGTTAAAGGCATTGACACGGAAACGCGCCAGGCCCGGTATCTCAAATGAAAAATCCGTTTCCAGAAATTCTTCAAAGTCCTTGCGTTGCTTGTCACTCATGATGTCATAGACCATGTCATGGACATCTTTGTGCTCCATGGCCGGGACATTAATACGCCGTACGTCGCCATCCACACGGATCATAGGAGGCAGGCCGGCCGACAAATGCAGGTCAGAAGCGCCATTCTTGACGCTAAAGGCAAGTAATTGCGCAATATCCATCGATACTCCCTTCTCGGGTTTACAACTAAATCCGAAAGTTATGTAATTCTAATCAGGTTATTAAGTTATGACTTCTTATTAAAGCACAATCTGTAGGATACCCCTATTCAAAATGATTTGTGACCGACTAAAGGCCGTATTACAGAAAATTCATGCCGCCGAGGCTACTTACCACCGGGCCGAGGGCAGTGTGCAGCTACTGGCTGTCAGCAAGACCAAACCCGTAGAAGACATCCGCGAGGCCTGGGCCTGTGGTCAACGCGCCTTTGGCGAGAATTATGCCCAGGAGCTGGAGGACAAATACGAGGCCCTGGATGACCTGGACATCGAGTGGCACTACATCGGCCCGCTCCAGTCCAACAAGACTCGTATCATCGCCAACTATGCCGACTGGATGCATAGCATCGACCGCGAGAAGATCGCCAGACGCCTGAGTGAACAACGCCCCGAGCATCTCCCCCCCCTGAATATCTGCCTGCAGATCAACATCTCGGGTGAGGTCAGCAAATCGGGCATCGCTATCGACGAGATCAGGTCGCTGGCCGAAGTGATCGCTCCATTACCCGGCTTGCGCCTGCGCGGCCTGATGACCTTACCGGCACCGGTGCAGGACTTTGATGAACAACGAGCGGCATTTGCCCGTGTCAGGCAGGCCTTTGATGCGCTGAACGAGAGTGGCCTGGGACTGGACACCCTGTCCATGGGCATGAGTAACGACCTCGAGGCCGCGATTGCCGAAGGAGCCACGATGGTACGCATCGGTACGGCCATCTTTGGCCAAAGAGCGCGCCCACACACCGATTAAACCCCAATTAGGATACACTTAGCATTTTAAGCCAGCGAAGCAGACAATGAATACTCGACCCATAGCCTTCATAGGCGGCGGCAATATGGCACGCAGCCTGATCGGCGGCATGATCGACAATGGTTGGCCCATCGATCTCATCCATGTCTCTGATCCGCTACCCAGTCAGCGCGAGAGCCTGACGGTGACATTCCCCGGCATCCATATCCATGAAGATAATCATGAGGCCGTCGCCGAGGCCGAGATCATCGTCCTGGCCGTCAAGCCCCAGCGACTCGGCGAGGTCTGCCAGTCACTGGCGTCCAGCTTGAATCCCGAAAACCATCTCATCATCTCTATCGCGGCTGGCATCCGTAGTGACACCATCGACCGCTGGCTAGGGGGCAACTTTGGCATCGTTCGCTGCATGCCTAATACGCCTGCCCTGGTGCAGTCAGGGGCTACCGGTCTGTTCGCCAATAACAGGGTCGATGAAGAACAACGCAACCTGACCGAATCCATCCTGCGCGCTGTCGGCATCGTCCTGTGGGTAGACGACGAGCGACTGATCGATGCGGTCACGGCGGTATCGGGAAGCGGCCCGGCTTATTTCTTTCTGGTCATCGAGGCCATGGAAGAGGCGGGTGTCAAACTGGGCCTGGACAGTGATTCCGCCCGGCTACTAAGCCTGGAAACCGCCCTGGGTGCGGCCAAGCTCGCCCTGGAATCCAAGGATGATGTCTCCGTGTTACGTCAAAAGGTCACCTCCAGGGGCGGAACGACCGAACAGGCGCTAAAAGTGCTTGAGAACGGGGGACTGAAGCCATTGTTTGCCGATGCCATGAGGGCCGCAGCCCAGCGCGCCCATGAACTTGCCGACCAACTGGGAGCCGAATGACCATGCCTAGCGTAGGACAGGAAATCGCTTTATTCCTAATTAATACCCTCTTTTCTATCTACATCAGCCTGGTCATGATTCGTTTCCTGCTGGCCTTATTCCGGGCGGATTTTTATAATCCGATCTCTCAGACCATCGTGCGTTTTACTAATCCGCCCCTGGTATTTCTACGCCGTTTTATCCCCCCCATAGGTAAATTCGACACCTCTGCCATTGTACTGATGATCGTGTTGCAGCTTGTCGAACTCTGGCTAATCACCCTTATCGTCGGACAATCCGCCCCGTTGATTGCCCTGCTGGTCGCTGCCATTTTTAAGCTGATCAGGCTCAGCATCTGGATCTTCATCATTGCCCTGATCGTGCAGGCGCTGATCAGCTGGATCAATCCAGGCATGTATCAGATGCAAAACCCCATAGCGGCCATCCTCAGCAGCCTGACCGCCCCCCTGCTCAAGCCCATTCGCCGCATGCTGCCACGCACCGGTATGATCGACTTCTCTCCTATGCTGGCTATTATGCTGCTCTATATTCTGCTGATTATCGTGAATGGTGTCTTTCGAGAATTAATCGGGGGATGAGCTTCTATGAATGGCAGGGCAATGACCTGGTTATTAGACTGAAGGTACAACCCCGTGCCAGCGATGATGCCTTTGCCGAGGTCATGGATGACCGTATCAAGTTAAGGCTTACCGCCCCTCCGGTTGATGGCAAGGCGAACATACATCTGATCAGATATCTATCCAGGGTCTTCAAGGTACCCAAAGGCCGGGTATTAATTCTTTCTGGAGTAACAGGTCGCGAGAAACGTGTACGAATAGTTGCGCCAGGAGCATTACCCGAATTTATTCAGTCTCAGGCCTTCGGCAAACAATCATTAAATAATCACAAAGCTGACTGAACGAGCTATCAACTCGTCAATACAAGTCTTGAATCCCCCCCAATGCCCCATTAGACTCGTCAGACATACTTGCAACCATCCCTGTCACTCCACATGCCAGAAAGCATCCCAAGCGATTCCGTCGGTATCGTCACCCCCCAGAAGCTGCATTTTGATGAGCCACTGGCGCTGGACTGCGGGAAGGAACTGGCCGGCTTCGACCTGGTCTTCGAGACCTATGGCGAACTGAATGCCGATCAATCAAATGCCATCCTGATCTGCCATGCCCTGTCCGGTGATCACCATGCCGCCGGCTACCACAGCATGGACGACAGAAAACCAGGCTGGTGGGATGTCGGCATTGGACCCGGGAAGCCCTTTGACACCAATAAATACTTTGTGGTCTGCCCCAATAACCTGGGAGGCTGCAAAGGCAGCACCGGCCCAAACAGCATCAACCCTACGACCGACAAACCCTGGGGCTCTGATTTTCCCATCATCACGGTCAAAGACTGGGTTCGATCCCAGGCACGACTCGCCGACGCGCTGGGCATCCAGCAATGGGCCGCCGTCGTGGGTGGTAGCCTGGGCGGCATGCAGGTCATGCAATGGGCCATCGATCTTCCTGACCGCCTGCGACATGCCCTGGTGATCGCAGCGGCGCCCAAACTTTCGGCCCAGAATATTGGTTTTAACGAGGTGGCCCGACAGGCCATTATGTCTGACCCCGAATTTCATGGAGGACATTTTTACGAACACAATACCGTTCCTCGAAGAGGCCTGATGCTGGCACGCATGCTGGGGCACATCACCTATCTTTCCGATGAGGCCATGCGCTCCAAGTTTGGTCGTGAACTACGTGAAGGCAAGATCAACTTTGGCTTTGATGTCGAGTTCCAGGTTGAAAGTTATCTGCGCTACCAGGGCCAGAGTTTTGTCGAACGCTTTGATGCCAACACCTATTTGCTGATGACCAAGGCCCTGGATTATTTTGATCCTGCAGCCGAATATAACGATGATCTTGCCAGTGCCTTTGAACACGCCAGGGTCCCTTTTCTGGTTATCTCGTTTACCAGTGACTGGCGTTTTGCTCCGTCCAGATCCGAGGAGATTGTGCGTGCCCTGATTGCCGCAAGGCGCGACGTCAGTTATACCGAGATCGAGGCCAACCAGGGTCATGATGCCTTCCTCATGCCGATTGAGGCCTATATGGAAACCCTCTTTGCCTATATGAAAAGGCTGGAGGTGTAGCATGATGCGCGTCGATCAGAAAATCATCATTCCCTGGATTCGAGAGGGTTCACGAGTCCTCGACCTGGGCTGTGGTGATGGCACCTTATTACACCACCTCAAAGAGCAAAGAAATATCGACGGCTATGGTCTGGAAATTGACCAGATCAATATCATCTCCAGTATCGAGAATGGCGTGAATGTGATCCAGGCCGACCTGGATGCCGGCCTCGGAAAGTATTTCGAAGACGATACCTTTGACTATGTCATCATGACCCAGACGCTACAGGCCATACAGCGTCCTGATCACCTGCTGATGGAGATGCTGCGCATAGGCCGGGAAGGCATTATCACCTTCCCCAATATGGGCCACTGGAAGAGCCGGCTCCATCTGGCGACCAAAGGAAGAATGCCGGTCACACGAAGTCTGCCCTACGAGTGGTATAACACACCGAATATCCATCTGTGCACACTGGGTGATTTTGAGGCCCTGTGCAGGAAGCTGAATATTCGCATCCTTCAATCCAGTGTTGTTAACTATGCCCAACAACCCAGCGCCATGATTCGGCTATGGCCAGGCCTGTTGGGTGAGATCGCCATCTACCACATAACCCGAGGCTGAATTAACCCAAAACAGGATTGAACCTGTCGAATCCCGAATTCTCGCCTAAACTCTTTGTCTAAGGCCTTATCTCACCCACCAACGGAGAAATAACAATGAGACGATTCGCTGTGCTAGCCCTGCTTCTGTTTATTTTTACCATTGCGCCCGTTCAGGCTCAGGAAACCGCCAAACAGTTTGGTGACTATGTCCTCCACTACAATGCCGTCAACACCGACTTTCTCACACCTGAGATAGCACGCAATTATGGTATCCAGCGAAGTAAAAATCGCGTCTTACTCACTGTGTCTGTCCTGAAAGGTGATATTGGTGTTGCTGGCCAACCCGTGGCTGCAGACATCAACGCCCATGCAACCAACCTCAGTGACCAGACCAAGAAACTCAATATGAAAGAGGTCAAGGATGCCAACGCGATCTATTACATCGATACCTTTTCGGTGACGAATGAGGAAACGGTGGATATATATATCACGGCCAAACCCAAAAATGGCGGCCCCATCATGGATGTCAAATTCAGGCGTCAGTTCTTTACTAAATAGTCATTAGACTGATTTCGGCGAGCCCTGAGAGCAGGGTTCGCCGGTAAACCCTACCTGAAAATCAACGATTCAGATTGTCTCCAGGCCTCCGGACAGCGCCCGAAAGATCGTCAGGCAGCCGACCAGAATTACCAGGCTGCCTGCAACACCCCGCACGATGGGGTTGGCGACAAAACGTGATAGACGGGCCGCAAAAACACCCATCAGCAACAAATTCGGTAAGGTACCGAGACCGAAGCTGAGTAATAACAGCCCCCCCTCAACCGGGCCACCCGATGCGATGGCCCAGATCAGAACAGAATAAACCAGCCCGCAAGGTAACCACCCCCAGATCATTCCCAATGCCAGGGCCTGTGCCGGCGAGCGAACCGGAATCATCTTTCTACCCAGTGGCTCAATCCTTTTCCAAATGACGCTCCCGGCCTGCTCAATACGAGCCAGGCCCCGCCACCAGCCAGCCAGATAAAGTCCGAGTAAAATCATAAACAACCCGGCAATAACGGCGAGTACCTGCTGGGCCTGATGCAGGGCGATCATGTTGGTGGCCAGCCAGCCCAGCCCCCCTACGAGTATCCCCGCTACCGTATAACTTCCGATGCGTCCCAGGTTATAGGAAGCCTGAAACAAGAGGATCCGCTGCCATGAATCCGAGGTCGATTTCTGACCGCCCAGACTCAGGGCGCCAACAATCCCCCCGCACATCCCGACACAATGCACGCCACCGAGCAGACCGACCAGAAAGGCAGAAAAATACAAAGAATTAGAAAAGATATCTGTCGACATGCCGAATGGCATCACATCCTGGGTTTTTAGGTATCGCTAACCTTATCACATCATGCTATCTTTGCCCTGGAATTGAGTTACTTCTATGGGGAGAAGACAGTAAATGGCTAACACCACTCGTAAAACAACCGCAATCAAAGAACGTTATAACAAGACACAAATCCTGAATGAGATTGCAGAAAATACCGACTTGACCAAAAAACAGGTTGCCTCCGTACTGGACGAACTGACCGTATTGATCGAACGCCATATCAAGAAGCGTAGTGGCGGCGAATTCATGATGCCCGGCCTGTTCAAGATCGTAACCCAGCGCAAACCTGCGGTTAAGGCCAGAAAGGGTATCAACCCCTTTACCGGCGAAGAGACCATGTTCAAGGCCAAGCCTGCCCGTACCATTGTCAAGATCCGCCCGCTGGCCAAGCTCAAGCAGTTTGCCGAATAAACCACTGGCAAGCCGGCAGGACACCGAACTAAACGAAAACTGGGACCTTTATGGTCCCAGTTCGTTTTCCACTTCCAGCCTGGCGCGAATGAATTCCCTGTGGGGTATATACAACCAGTCCGCAATCTGTCGGATCTGGTGTTCCTCATATTTATCCAGGCGCTGATCTGACAAGGCCACACGCCACAAAGCAAGCATCAGGATGTATTTTTCATCCGGCTCTAGCGAGTCATTAATGACTCGAATCATGGGTCTGAATGAAATACTCTGGCCATGTTCTTCATGCGCCAGGTCCATCAGATGTGAGACCTCGGTCTCGGTCAGCGAGAAGCCATCCTGCAGGGCGATCAGTATCTGATCCCGCTCGCTCTGATCGATCTGATCATCCGACATCGCCACTTCGATCAGCAATATCGCCACCGCCAGTTCGATCGTTTGTAGCGGCGGCTTGTCGATTTCTTCAATACCGAAGGTCTCGGCGATGAATTTTTGCAGGGCCCCAATCATGTATTAATTAACACGCCAGTTAGGTTCATAGACCTCACCAGAAAACTCTGCAAAATAATCACTGACCATCGGATGTTCGACAGGCGTATGCTCAAGATCTTCCTCAAGATTCTGCTCGGCCACATAGGTCTCAACATCGCTACCGTCGACCAGGATATGATACCAGGGGCGATCCTTGGGTGGGCGCGTCTTTGCGACGTGCTCATACCACTCATCAGACCCGGAAAACTCGGGGTCTACATCGACGATGACTCCACGATAATCGAACAGTCGATGATGTATTAACTGGCCTATGGAAAAATTTGCATTGGACATTTGCTCACCTCACTGCATAATTCGACAAATTATCAAAGAGGACGTTCAATTGCACCCCACGCGTCCTGATCAGGTTGGAAAATGGGTAAAAAATTAAAAGTTAAAATCACTTCAGAAAACAAGTGCAGTTTTTGTGCCGGCTCTAAGTGCTGCTCCTACGTGACGCAGCAGATAGATACCCCTAAAAGCAAGGCTGATTTTGAAACCCTGCTATGGCAGGTCTCTCATCACCAGGTTGGCGCCTATAAAGATGAAGACGGCTGGTTCCTGATCTTTGATACTAAATGCAGCCACCTGTTGCCTGATGGGGCCTGCGGTATCTATGAGGCTCGTCCGGAGATCTGCCGTGATCACAGCAACGACTACTGCGAATATGATGCCCCCGCCGAGGATGGTTTTGATCTGTATTTTCCGGATTACGAGAGCCTGCTCAAGTATTGTAAAAAACGCTTTAAACGCTGGAAACGTGGCTAGTGCGTCTGAATCAGGATAACCCGCTGCGCATCGCCTCGACACCCTTTACGCTGACAAACTCATCGACATCCCGCTCTTCACCCTGCGTGTCTGGCCATCGAACCGCGACCAGATGACGAATACCGAATCGTCGAGCATTGCGCAAAACAGGCAGGCTGTCATCGACTAGCAATGAATGCTCGGCATCATAGGGTTCAATCTTTTCAAGTGCCTCCCAGAACCCCTCATTCTCCTTAGCCAGGCCCAGACTATGCGATGAAATCACACGGTCGAAATGTCCGTCGATGCCGGTCTTTTCGATCTTGAGATTGAGACTGCCGTGATGCGCATTAGTCAGCAATACCAGTCTTTTACCCGCATGCCTTACGCGGTCGAGAAGATCAATCACATGCTCATGGACCTGGATCAGGTGGGATACGGCCTGTTTCAGCGCTATAATGTCTACTCCCAGTTCCCTCTGCCAGTAATCCAGACAATACCAGTCAAGACTACCTTCGGCAGCGGCAAACCGTTCAAACAGGTCATTTCTCGCCACATCGAGATCCAGACCGTGTTTCTGTGCATAATGCTCCGGCAGGTAAGTCATCCAGAAATAGTTGTCAAAATGCAGGTCCAGTAGCGTGCCATCCATATCCAGGAATACTGTGTGGACTTCCTGCCATTTAACCACATCATTCATAATTAGTTTTCCACCCTCGATACTTCTATGCTAATACTATGTCTATGAATGCCCATAGCATCAAAATACTCGCTCTGTGCCTGCCGTTGGCAGGCGCCTTAATAGGTCTTCCCCTGCAGGCCATGGACGATGAAGCCTTTGATGACTTTGAAGAACGCATCGAGGCCGTCAATGAAGGTGAACTGGAATTCCTCAATCAGCCTCCTGCCGTCCCCGTACATCATCATCAGAATCATATTACCATTACGCCTGACAGCCTGACCTCAGGCTGGATCAAGCTACAGCAATGCCATCATCAGATAGACCCTGTTTCACGTGCTCAGATTGTCTATAACGACAGCTACACCCGTAAACTCACTATCATTTCCCATTCGGGTATTGACAGGGCCTGGGTAGAAGGCGCCACCATACAGCTAGGCAACATACGCGATACAGCCATACTCTGTGTCACCGCCGAGACCCGCGCATTTCGGCCCGACGATGAGGGCGGATTCATCCTGAGGAATGGGCCCTATATGCGCAGATTCCTGGATGGCTATTACCCCATGCACGTGAGTATGAGCATCCACTACCCGGGGCATCTCCTGCGTTTTCGCTCCTCGACACCTGCACAACAGCCGGGTTTTCAGATTAAGTCAGGAATTGGAACCCTGGATATCAATACCTGGTTTGAAGGTCGTCTGATCACTGAACTCCATTTCGATCACAATATTTAATTCATGTCTGACAAACCCAAGGTCCTGGATCAACGCATCGTGGCTCGCAGCCGCCTGTTCTGTGTTGAAGAACTGGATTTGCAATTCTCGAATGGCACCAAAACACAATATGAACGTCTGATCAGCTCCCCGCACGGTGCAGTACTCATTATCCCTCTGTTGGATGACGACACGGTGCTTATGATTCGAGAATATGCCGCCGGCACCGGACGTTATGAGCTGGGATTACCCAAGGGTCGTGTCGAACAGGACGAAGAACTACTTGAGGCGGCCAACCGCGAGATCAAGGAAGAAATCGGCTATGGAGCGAGGAGCCTCAAGCAAATGACCTCGCTGACCCTCGCTCCGGGCTATCTCAGCCATACTACCCACATCATCCTGGCTCAGGACCTTTACCCGGAGCAACTGGCGGGCGATGAGCCCGAGCCCCTGGAGGTGGTCCCCTGGCGACTGTCAGCCCTGCCTGAACTCATGGCCCGGGATGACCTGACCGAGGCCCGAAGCATTGCCGCACTATTCCTGGCACAACACTATCTTAGAGAACGCGACTAATGACCCTGTCTAGTAAGCAACTAGCTGAACTTACCCATCAATGTGTCGAGATCGCCGAACGCGCCGGTGAAGAGATCCTTCATGTCTATAACACCAGTTTTGAGGTCACCCATAAGGACGATGCCTCACCCCTGACGCAGGCCGATATAGCTGCCCATCAGATCATTGTCCAGGGCCTTTCAATCCTGGAACCCGAGATGCCCATACTATCCGAAGAATCCAGCGCCCCAGAATTTTCAGTCCGCGCTACCTGGCCCAGTTACTGGCTGGTGGACCCGCTGGACGGAACACGGGAGTTCGTTAAGCGCAATGGAGAATTCACCGTCAACATCGCCCTCATCTCAGGGCATGACCCCATTCTGGGGGTCGTCCATGCCCCTGTGGACGAGATGACCTGGTATGCAAGCCAGGGCAACGGGGCCTGGTTAAAGAAAGGTTCGGGCAAACCACAACGGATCCAGGCACGCAGCCCGCATAACGATGAGGACTGGATCATTATCAGAAGCCGCTCGCACCCCAGCGAGCGACTCCAGGCCTATCTGGATAAAGTAGGCCCACACAAGACAATCTCAATGGGAAGTTCACTGAAGACCTGCCTGATTGCAGAAGGTAAGGCCGATTTCTATCCGCGGCTTGGCCCCACTTCGGAATGGGATACGGCGGCGGCACACTGCGTGTTACGAGAGGCTGGCGGCGACATCACCGACACCGGAATGAATCCACTGAAATACAACACCAAGGAAAGCCTGCTGAACCCGGAATTTTTTGCCTTTGGTCGAGACAACCCGGACTGGTCAAAATTTCTTTAGATACGACTCATGGCGTGGCGCGAATTAACTTCTGAAGGGTAGAAAACTGCCTGACCCAGGGTTGTTCCTGGTATCCCGAACGGGTCAGGGCATCACCCGCCTGAATTGCCTGCTGATAATCGGCATAGCTCCCCGATACAAGGGCATAGATTTCTTTGCCATCTCGCTTAAAACGGAAGATCGCATACTGTTGAAGCTTTAATTGCGTGCTAAGTTTTTGCAAATTTTCTATATTGGAACTGGCCGATAACTGTAATGTGAAATGACTCCCCGGTTGAGACTCTATCCAGATGACTCCAGGCAACTCATTTCCACTACCCAGCTCTGGCCTCACACTCTCCTGCCCCTGCCTGAGATCCACAGCATCATCAACCACGGTTGGCTGCTCGGGTTCTGGCTCAGAGATCATAGACGCCAGCACTACTTCATCGGCACCGGGCACCACGGGTGAAGATGCGGTCGCCTGATCTTCAGGCAGGCCCATATAGCTTGCAGCCACACCCGCCGCCAGGCTACCTGCCTCCGGTGAATTCGGGTACAGCTCCATCAATTTCTCCGAAGACTGGGAAGCCAGATTATAGTCTCCAAGCTCATCCCCGATCAGAACAGACAGGAGCAGACTCTTGGACGTGGGCCGGGCGATAGCATCATAACGAATCATAAAGGTGCGTGCCTGCGCGGGCTGCCCAACCTCCAGACTCAGTCGAGCAAGCTGGTACAAAGCGACCGCAGAATCTGGATTCACCTGCAGAGCGGCATTGAAATAACGCTCTGCACGCTGAAGTTCCCCTGCCTTCTTGGCACACATGCCGGCATTCACCAGAGCGATATCCCTGTACAGGTTATCGGGATCTCTTATCGCCTTCAAAAAGGCATTATCGGCCTCGACATATTTTTCTCGCTGGCACAGAAAGACACCATAGTTCATCAACAACTCGGTATCATCAGGTGAGAGCTGGATCGCCCGGCTATAGTGCTTTTCTGCGTTTTCCAGGTCTTTGTTTCGGGCATAGGCCTGTCCGGCCAGTCCATGTAAATGTCCTGAATCAGGATGACTTTTTAATAGCGGCTCCAGCTCTAGCAGGGCCAGGTCGGTCTTACCTTCCTCCAGGTCACGCTCAACCTGGGCAACGAGTTCCGCATTCTCTAAGGAACTGGAGGCCTCATCCTTTACCTGGGTGCTGGTGCACCCGGCCAGTGAAAAGGCAATCAAGGTAGTGAAAAAAAGAATACGGCGCTTTCGCATGATTCAATCCATCTCGGATATCGTTAAGGCAACCAGTTTGTCATATTCGTTTATGCCCTGCATCTTAACCCTTTCATGGTCCTGAGTCCGCATCCTCAGAACAAAGACCTTGCCCTGGTGAATCATGCGGGAGACTTGACGATCAGGCTTTCGTAATCATGTCGCCTGGTGATCACCTGGCTATGAAGAAAAACATCCAGCAACTTTTCATAGGCGGCCTTGGTGATCGCCGGATCCGACTGCCAACAACCCAGTCGCTTGTAGGCATCTACCGTCGCCGTCAACACCGGGCGTTCAATGCCGGGGAAAAAGCCCGCCTCAAACTCTCGCGCTGCAATCTCATCCGCTGGTGCCTCGATGACAAAGTTCAGGGCCTTGCGATAGGCCCTCATGAAGGCCTTTGCCATATCGGTATCCAGCCATTCACGCGTCGCACACAGGCTACTAAAGGCAACCGGGCCGACGGCATCCCCAACGGCAGCAACGACATAACCTATCCCCTCAGCTTCGAATTGCTGAGGTGTGGGGCCCTGCATATGCACATACTCACCCATACCATTCCTGAAGGCCTGCTCAATTTCATCCACCGTTCCGGCATCGACAACCTCTAATCCGTCATATTCGACGCCCTGTCGATGCAGGCCGAACTTCAGCATAGCCAACGGCTGAAAGAAATGATCGACCAGCACCTGTCGGCCGATTAACTTTGACCAGTCAAACTCAGGATCAGGCTCCCTGGCCGCGATAAAAAAACCATCACGGGCATTGATCTGTGCGAAATGCACAATGTCTGGTTGCTCGCCCCGCTCGAGTTCTGCAAACCCTGTCGCTACTGCAGACTGGGCGACATGACAATCTCCCTTACGAATATTGTCCGGCACCGTCTGATCCGGCGTGGCCTGGCGGTACCGGGGTTCTAGGCCCTCTTCCTTGAGAAAACCACCTGCCATGCACATCAATAAAGGACTGTAAAAAACAGAATGGCGCAGGGCCATGAGATTAATCTGGGACATGGAACATTCCTGGCATAGAACTTCAGGAAAGCATATCAGACCTGGGCTATCCGCTAACAGCCAGGGCCTTGTTAAATAAATGGTTGATGTCTTGTCAGTAGACTATGTATGGACCTGGCCAGAAATACGTTTTACCTTGCTATCGATACAGGGAAACAGCCCTGTTTTTCCAATATAATATTGATAAACAACCATGAAGACCCTGCTATGGCACATATCAGCATTCATCGTAAACATGACCTTGGCCTGAAAGATGCCAGGGTTCAGGTAGAAAAGATCGCTGAATCCCTTAAGGAAAAACTCAACAGCGAATATTCCTGGGACGGCAACACACTGAATTTCAAACGCACGGGGGCATCGGGCACCATTGATGTCAGTGAGGACTCATTCGACCTTGAGATTACACTGGGGCTCGCCCTGAGGCCCATGAAGGGCATGATTGAAAAAACCATCCTGGAAAACCTGGATCAGGCGATGGACAAGGGAAGTAATTTTGATGTGGACTAACAGCTCGAATCAGGATTGAGTGCAGAGGTCTTCGTAGGTCTTCTTGACGACCTCCCTGCCATATTTGCGTTCCAGGCGACGAATCAGAAAGTGACCTTTCGCCATATCCTGGAAATGACTCATAAAGACCAGGTTAATAGCCGCGCCACCGGCGGCACCTACCAGCGGAATCGTCTGGGCCAGCACCTTCTGGCTGACGACCGAACCAAAACGACCGCCGATGGCACCAATCAAAGAGACCAGAATAGGCGCACCGCCATTTCCCACGCCATGACGTGCAATGTGATAGGCCGCATGGCTGACCATCCAGCCCAGTGCCAGGCGCATGCTGTAATAACCCGTTTCAGCCGCATCATCCGATTCGGAGTGTCCACCTAGTGCGAACACCTCGAGACAGGCCAGCTGTGTCTCCTCCGAGCTCAGGTCTTCTCCTTCTGAACGAGCGATCTCCGCAATGGATCGAAGCATAATCGTGGTACTGATCGGAAGATCCAGCGGCAACCCATACAGCCCGAATAAGCCACCGACGGCGCCACTTCCCGCCGCCATCCCCAGGTAGGAGGCATCATGAGATCGACGTTCTTCATTATTGCGTAAAGAGGAGACCGCAACCTTGAGGGCCTTAGAAATCGCGCTATTGGCGGCCGTTTCAATTTTTTTATACGCCGCACGGGGCAGAAGATGAATCGCGATATCGATGGGTGTACCTGCCAGATTGGAGATACGGGCAGCCAGGCTCGGATTTTCCAGTTTCCGGCTCGCCCATTCCAGGCCCTTCATATCTTCCGGCTCGATACAGCTGGTCATGTCATTCACTTATCCAGGTTCCCAGTCACGTGTCATCATCCTGTTCGAACGCAAGGATTTACGCCTGATCAAACACATTTGGTCAATTAAAAACTATAATTTGTGTGTATTTTTCTATAGGTTAAACTTTCAGGCCAGGAGTTCAACTTATACTTGCATCAAAACTGACTTAACTCACAGGAATTCGTTATGGGCAAGAATGATCTGGGTAAGGGTATCGCCCTGGGTATTGGTCTGGCTGTGATCCTGCCAGCCGCTGCCACCGCCATGGCCCCCGCTCTGAAACCGGTTGCACGCTCTCTGCTCAAGACCGGTATGCTGGCCTTTGAAAAGGGACGTGAGGCCAGCGCTGAATTTGGCGAAATGGTAGAAGACCTGATTGCTGAGGTTCAGGAAGAACTCCGAGAGTCCCGCATGGATGAAGAGGTCGAAGTGAAAAAACCCGTCCCTGAAAAGCCCAAGGTCGCAGCGGTTAAAACCAACCCCAGGCCGAAGAAAAAAACCACCGGCACATGAAACCAACGGCATACATCATCCATCAGTCCTCAGGCCGGACACGCCTGCAGGTCCCTGTTAAACGCCGGGATGGCGACTTTTTTATTCAGGTCCATGAGCAACTCACTGCCCTTCCTGGGGTTGAGTCGGTGAAAACCAACCCCCTTTCCAGCAGCATACTATTGCTACATCCAGAGTCTGACCCGAAGACCGCCCTGGAAGGTATTCAGACACTGGGACTTTTTGAGTCGATTGAAACTCAGTCGAAATCTCAGACACCCAGCCTTAATCCTAAGCTCTTTACTGGTGTTTTTAACGAGCTTGAACAAGCGTTTTCGGGTTATACCAAACAACAACACACCCTGTTGTTCGTCCTTCTGGTCGGACTGGCGGTCGTACAGATGCTGCGTGGCAATATCATGGCACCGGCCATTCCCCTTTTGGGCTATGCCATGGAAATTGCGCTCAGTGAAAAGTAACAGACCGCAAACAGCTAATCCCTGAGTTGCTCGACCCTGTCCAGTTGTTCCCAGGGTGCCTCAAGATCTTCACGCCCCATATGCCCGTAGGCCGCCAGATCACGGTAGAATCGCCCCGATGACTTGCCGGGCAGATGCTGTAGACCAAGAGTCTTGACCATGACGGCTGGCCTCAGGTCAAAGTGCTTTCTGATTCTCTTCTCAATCTCATGATCTGGAATGGTGCCGGTGCCAAAGGTATCCACCTGGATGCTGATGGGCCTGGCCTGGCCAATGGTATAGGTCAACTGGACCTCACAATCCTCGGCCAACCCGGCTGCCACCACATTCTTTGCCGCATAGCGCGCGGCATAGGCCCCTACACGATCGACCCGCAAAGGGTCCTTGCCACTGAGCGCCGATCCACTATGTCGGGCATATTCGCCGTAGGTATCGATGGCCGTTTTTCGCCCTGTCAGGCCTGAATGTAGCCTGGGCCCACCACCCAGGAATGGGCCTTCCGGGTTCAGGTAAAAATCGGTTTTGTCGTCCAGGTTCATTTCAAAATCCGCCATCACCGGTTCGATTACGGCCTGAACCAGGTCATCCCGCAATCGCTTCAGAGGAACGTTACTGTCCGAGTTCTGACAGGCAATAAGGCCCACCCCATGAACACGTACCGGCACACGCTCTTTATACTCCACGGCAACCTGGCTCTTACCATCGGGCATCAAATATTCCAGGCCACCATTTTTGATCTCCTCTTCCAGTTTTCTTACCAGCCTGCTGGCCAGGGTAATAGGCAAAGGCATGAGGTTTTCGGTCTGGCGTGAGGCAAAACCGAAGACCGTGACCTGGTTACGGGCAGTGACCTGGCCGAGTTCCCTGGCAGTCAGGGTATCCACATCAATCGCCGGAAAACATTCCGGCAATAATCCCAGATTACTGATCATGACCGAGCTTTCATCGGCATTAAATTCCGCGGCCTGATAACCCGCCTCCCTTGCCACCCGGCGCGCCGCGTCGGCAACATCAATCCTGGCCGTCGTGGAAAAACGAACCGAAAGGAATACAACACCCCCAAATAATGCGGTCTCCGCCATCACCCGCGAAGCCAAATCCTGGGCCAAAATAGCATCCAGGATCGCATCACTGATCTGATCACAGATCTTATCAGGATGCCCCGCGGTTACCGACTCTGAGGAAAAAATGTAATTTTTACTCATGGGTTTGATCTCCTTCCTCATTCCGGCGGGCATCATGCTTAAATGACACATCTTTGAGGGCTTCATTCACTAATAGTGGCAATCCTGAACTGGCCAGCACAATCAGGGCATCCATGAAACCCATTGGCGTCATACCCAGCAAGCGGCGAATACCGGGGATCAGATTGGCCGCCAGCTGGGCCGCTATCGATCCGCCCAGGGCCAGCTCCAGATAGAGGTTTCGTGGAAGATATTCATCATGATAAAAACTGTGTGTGCGTGAACGACAGCTGATCGCATGCAGCAACTCGGAGATCGTCAGGGTATTGAAGGCCACCGTGGAGGCCCTGGGTCCAACGCCATAACGCGCAATGGCATAGAGGTAGCCGGCCAGGGCCACACCCGTAATGGTGAGCGACTCTACCCCCATATGAGCCAGGTCTTCGTGCGGCAGGATCGACTCCCTGGGGTCCCTGGGAGGGCGCTGCATGATGTCTTTCTCGGGTGGTTCCTGGGCCAAGGCCAGTCCCGGAAAGATATCGCTCAGCAGGTTGATCCAGAGCAGCTGCATGGGATTGAGAGGCTGCCCTAGCCCCAGCGCTAAGGATATGACCATGATTTCTATCTCGGTCAGATTGGTGGACACCAGGAAGTGCACCGTCTTACGGATATTGGCATAGATACTTCGACCCTGTTCGACCGCGGTGTACATGGTCCTCAGATTATCGTCCTCCAGTACCACATCCGCGACCGAACGCGCCACATCGGTACCGGACTGTCCCATCGCGACACCATTATCGGCTGCCTTCAGGGCGGGGGCATCATTGACCCCATCACCCGTCATGGCGACCACCTGTCCCGACCCCTGGTAGGCCTGAACAATACGTAGCTTGTGCGCCGGGCTGACCCTGGCAAAGACATCGATATCCGGTACCAATGCACGCAACATATCTGGATCCATCTGGTCCAGGCTGATGGCATCGAGGATCTTTTCCGGACGTCCATTGGATAAATGGAGCTCTCTGGCCACGGCATGGGCCGTGGCGCTCTGATCACCGGTAATCATGACCGGCTTGATACCCGCCTCATGAAAAGACTGCATCAGCTCAGACATCCCCGGCCTGAGTGGGTCGCTCATACCGATCAGGCCCAGCCAGACGAGGTGCTCACTATGCATGGTCTCGTCCTCTTTGATATATCGGTAGGCAAATCCCAGGACGCGCAGGGCGTTTCCGGCCATTTGCTGATTGAGCTGTAAAATTCTAATTCTTGAGTCGTCATCCAGTTCCTGACCTTCCTTCATCATGAAGTCACAACGAGCCAGGACCTCGGCAGGACTGCCCTTGATCGCGATCAGTCGCTGTCCATCTGCCACCGAATGCAGGCTACTCATCAGGGGGCGTCCTTCGGCCCTGGGATGCAGCTCCAGCAAGGGGTAATCCCTACGTAGGGACGATGCATCGAGGCCAACATGCCCTGCCAGATCAATTAGTGCTATTTCGGTCGCGGAACCTGCCGGTGCCTGATCTTCACCAAAGACCACCTCATTGCACAGAACACTCACTTCTAGCATTCTCTGAAATGCTATTGATTCAATCTCCTTGCTGGTCTCTACCCAACCATCTTTCAATTGCACACGCTGCTGCCCCAGCACCACCTCAACCACCTGCATTCGGTTTTGCGTCAGGGTGCCGGTCTTATCCAGGCAGAAGGTCTGCACCGAGCCCAGGGTCTCTACAGCAGGCAGATGTCGAATGGCCACATTGTGGCGACGCATCT
The DNA here is from genome assembly GCA_024762895.1 of Thiotrichales bacterium. Taxonomy (GTDB): domain Bacteria; phylum Pseudomonadota; class Gammaproteobacteria; order J044; family J044; genus JANTGN01. Next base: position 2,140 of record JANTGN010000014.1, on the reverse strand, counting down.
CCGCAATACCCAGGGCCAGCGTGGAGGTCGCTACGGCCGGCAGGCCTTCCGGCACCGCTGCCACGGCCAGGGAAATGGAGGACTTAAGCATCTCCAGCCAGCTCGCCCCCCTGAGTATCCCCAGGCCAAAGACCCCGATACACAGGGCCCCACTGATCAGGGCCAGCCGGGAACCCAGGGAACCCAGCTGAGTCTCGATGGGTGTCTCGGGCGGTCGCACATCGGCCAACATGGCCTGGATCTGACCCAGCTCGGTCTCCAGCGCGGTCGCAACCACGACACCCTTCCCGGTTCCACCCGTCGCTATGGTGCCCATGTAGGCCATATTCTCACGCTCCGCCAGCGGTCTATCTGCCCGCAGCAATAGATCCGCATTCTTCTCGATTGGCAAACTTTCGCCGGTCAGCGAGGACTCATCCAGGGTTAGCCTGCGGGACTCCAGTAACCGCAGATCCGCGGGCACATAACTACCGGGTTCTAAAAGGACGATATCACCAGGGACCAGCTCGACCATTTCTGCGGTACTGACCTCACCCGCGCGCAGGACCTTAATATGACGCGGTCGCATATCTGCCAGGCTGAGTATGGTCTTTTCTGCATGCCGTTCGGTGAAAAACCCTATGGCGGCGTTGATCAGTACCACGCTCAGGATAATGGCGGCATCCACCGCCCCCCCCGTCAATACAGAAATACCGGCGGACACCCCAAGGATACCGACCGGCACAGTCATAAACTGCTCAAGAAAAATAAAAAAATCTGATCGCTTTTTATAAGCCTCAAAGGTGTTCAGGCCATAACGCGCCTGGCGTAATTCAATTTCTCCTGTGCTCAGGCCCTGGGCGGCGGAGACATTTAGTAACTCCAGGATAGTAGGTGCCTCCAGTGCATGCCAGCTATGGACAGGGATGCCTGAACGTATCGTAGATGGTGTTGGCGGCTCAGAATTCAACATCCCGAGGATCGCCCTGATCTGTGCTCGCAGGTCGAACTGAGGGCCTTCTGACGCCTGCGTGCCTGCCCTTGAACTGATGGTGTCTACCGGCTCCTGAACCGGCATATTCAGCAGTTCGGTCAGACGCTCGAGGACCTGATCCTGTTTGAGAGAATGCTCATACCGTAGCAGGACCGTGGCCGTCAGCTCGTTGGCCTTAATACTCTGAATTCGCTCATCACCAGCCAGTGCCTTTTCTATCTGGCGCTTTGTCTTTATGGAACGATAGAGCGCAGGCACACGGATCCTCAGGCGCCCGGACACACCCTGATGCAGGACCTCGATCCGAAGACCGTTTTTCTGGTTTTGGCTTTGTTCCTGTTTTGTGTCCACTTAAACCCTGATCTCATACATTCCCTGGACAATTTCGATAGGAAAATTCCAGCGGTGTTGCATTGACAGAAGACAGGAAAGCATCACTCTTAGAGATTTCCTGCACGCTATTTGACCGGCTAACCACTGGACTGCTCTTTGGCTGAACCTGACTGATAGATCAGGCCACGGCGTATGAGCCACTTTTCTGCCTCTACCGCCACCAGGACCCCCCAGGGAAGAGTCAGGCAGAGCACCAGTTCTTCAAGCGTCAGCGGTGCCGTCTTTAAGACTAGCTGAAACCAGGGGGCATAGATGGCTGCAATCTGTAAGGCAAAGGTAAACAAGATCGCCCAGATGAGATAGCGGTTACTCAGAATACCAATCGTAAACAGCGAGTCTTTATCGGACCGAATCGCCATGGCATGAACCAGCTGCGACAGGGTCAGCACGGTAAAGACAATGGTCTGCCAGTTCTCCGATCCTCTGTCCATGGCCCAGGCCAGGGAGAACAGTGAAAGCCCGCCGATCAGGAGACCTACCCAGATCATGTGCTGCCACATACCATGCGCGAATACGCTCTCGGATGGCGGCCTTGGCTTCCTGCTCATGATGCCGCGTTCAGCATGCTCCATGGTCAGGGCAAGTCCAGGCAGACCGTCCGTCAGCAGATTAATCCAGAGTATCTGAATTGGTAACAACGGTAGAGGCATCCCGAGGAAAGGCGCCAGGAACAGGGTCCATATCTCACCCGAGTTACTGGTCATGGTGTACCTGATGAATTTTCGAATATTGTCATAAATCCGCCGACCCTCGCGTACCGCTGCAACGATGGTG
>JANTGN010000013.1 GCA_024762895.1 Thiotrichales bacterium | reverse complement strand
ACCCATTTCCCACTGCCTCCAGCCGCCTTCTGCCGCATACGAAAACCAGATACATCTGTAATGGCATGGATATCAGGAATACCGACCGCATCGCAGGTACGGATGACGGCTGCCAGGTTATGCGGTTTATGCACATGCTCCATTACCATTGTGAGGTCGGTTTGCCGACGATTGAGTACGGTGATGGCTTTTTGATAACGCTCTGGAGTCATAGGCGCGGTTTTCTTACCTCTGAAGGTGAACATAGATCATTATAATTTTACCCTTTATTTAGTGAACGCTCGATTCGGTAGCTTGAATCAGGCGTATTTAGATGTGAATACGAGAAAAAAATCCCGCCAGTCTGGCGGGATTTTTTACGGCTTACCGATTCATTGATAGGGGTTAACCAAGACCGGGGTTCCCCTCAACATTTTTGAGTTTAGGGGTATTCAGGTTATTCACCTTGATGGTCTTCTGGTCCTTGAGATACTGGGTGACTACATCCCAGATAGCTAAACCCGTATCACCGGCAGGAGTTTCCTGAACACTGGCCCAGCCGGCGACCGCGTAGTTTCTGCCGGGATCGATAGGCTTGCCCTTCAGGGTCATATCCGAGATACGCTTGCCGGCGGCGGCCGTAGGATCGATGGTATATTCCAGACCACCGACGCGGACCATATCACCACCCTGCTGGTAATAGGGATCCTCGTTGAAGAGGTTATCCGCTACATCTTCCAGTATGACCTTGATGGTCTCACCCGACATTTCATTACGAGTTACCTGGGGATAAGTGATGGCTGTTTGCGTCATAACATGATCAACGGTAATCGCTTCACCCGGCAGGACACTAACACCCCAACGGAAGCCTGGAGAGAAGGCGATTTCGGCATCAGCCACTTCAAGCAGGGCATCGACGATGACCTGATCAAAGGTACCGTTGAAGTTACCGCGACGGTAGAGGGTATCGTCAGTAATAGCCAGTTCTTCAGCCAGCTTGTCCTGGTAAGGCGCACGGATCTTGGTAATGAGATCCTGCATATCCTTGTCGGGCTCGATGAGGTTGGCAAATACGGGCAGGAGTTTGTACTGGAAGCCCTTAACCTTACCGTTTTTAACATCCAGATCCAGGACACCGAGGAATTTGCTATTGGATCCCGCATTGGTAACCAGGGTCTTGCCGCCTGGGTTTGAAACCACAACTGGTTTGGGGATGGCATCATGGGTATGTCCACCCATAATCGCATCAATACCGGTAACGCGACTGGCCATCTTGAGGTCTACGTCCATGCCGTTATGGGAGATTACAATGACCGCCTGGGCGCCGTTGCTGCGCGCATCATCGACGGTTTCCTGCATCTCGCCATCGTTGATACCGAAGGTCCATGAAGAGACCATGTGACGGGGATTGGCAATCGGGGTGTAGGGGAAGGCCTGACCAATAATAGCAACCGGCACACCATTGATTTCGCGCATCACATAAGGTTTGAATACGTGCTCGCCCTCGCGGTCGAAATCTTCATCATTGTAGGTAACGTTCTGGGCGACAAAATCGATACCGGCCTTGGCGAAATCATTGTCCACAATTTCTTTGACACGATCGGCACCAAAGGTCATTTCCCAGTGCGGAGTCATGATATCGACACCTAACTTGATCTGAGCGTCGACCATGTCCTGAGCATTGGTCCATAGAGAGGTACCAGAACCTTGCCAGGTATCACCGCCGTCAAGGAGCAGGGCACCGGGACGCTGGGCGCGTATATTCTTGACCAGGGTCGCCAGGTGGGCAAAGCCACCGATCTTTCCATATTTCTTGGAAAGCTCGGGGAAATCCAGGAAGGTAAAGGCGTTGGCTTCCATGCTGCCGGGCACAAAACCATATTCCTTGAGGAAGTGTTCTCCGACCAGGTGCGGTGGATTACCATACATACTACCCACACCCAGATTGATCTGAGGCTCGCGGAACCAGACAGGGAGTAACTGGGCGTGACAATCGGTGTAATGCATAACCGAAACGTTGCCGTAGGGAGCTAGCTCATAAGGGTTGCCTGGTGTCTTCTGTGGTTTGACGCCGGCAGGTGTCTCTGTGCTGGATTTATCACAGCCTGTCAGGCTGAAACCAGCAGCACTGGCCGTGGCCAGGAGCTGAAGAAATTCTCTGCGAGATAAACTCATCTAATTACCTCCAAGGTAAAATTTTTAGGTGCCATATCCTTTATTGCAGTAACCCTAGAGAAAAAAGCCCGGCCAAAAGCCGGGCTCAATAGAATAACTTGCTTTTCAATTACTGGCGATAGCTAGGTGCATTTACCTTCTGGCCATTGCTCATGTAATTCAGGAAGTATTCCAGTGCCTTGTACTCATCACTCTGTGCCTTGTAGGGCTTGGCACGTACCTGCTTGTTACAACCACCGAAACGACGGTGCATGGTTCCCAGAGACCCCCACTTGGCGCGGTAAACCGGGAAGCCGGTAGGATGCCCCAGAGATGCACTCAGCAGATCAGCACGGATGTAACTGCCTGAGTTGTACATATGGCAATCGGCACAGGACATGTTGAGCTGTCCACGCTTTGCGTAGTAGTGGTGCTTGCCACGCTCGTAGGCAGCCAGTGCCTCAGGCTCATCAGGTACCTTGATATCGATGGCCTTACCACGCGAAGTAGAAGCCATGTAAGCGGAGATCGCTGCGATATCACCCTTTTTCCACTTCAGAGGCTTTTCGCCATTCTTTACGCGGCACTCATTGATCTCACCTTCCAGGGTCTTGATCGACTTGGTGTTAGGATCATAGTAAGGGTAGTACTGACGAATGCCTATGCCGCCGTTTTTAAAGCAGCTAGCGTAGGTCTTACCATTAGCAAATGGTGTTTCGAAGAGCTTCTGACCTTTTTCAAGCGGGAGCTCGTAGGGAGGGAACTCTTCAGCATCCTCCCATTGAGCGCGCTTATCAGCAGAGGCAATGCCAACGGCATAGTTGCCATTGGTGAATTCCTGGAAAGACGTGTCAGGAAAACGCTTCTTAAAGTAGGCACGGAAGGCCTTCAGGTCGTCTTCTGGGGCGGCATTCGCTACTATCGGTAGGATGCCAACCGCGATCAGAGCGGTTACTAACAGAGCAATCTTTTTCATTAACTCTTCCTTCCTCTTTTATTGTATTGAGGTTACTTGACGGTCACTTCGGTGGTGTCGGATTTACCGTTGTTGTCAGACCAGCTGATCTTGACGGTGTCACCGGCAGCACCCTTGAACTTGAAGGACAGGTAAGGGTTTTTGGAAATCGCGCCGCCCCAGAATGCGGTCAGCACGTTATTGCCATTTTGCTCGGCCAAGACTTCCTGGATGAAGTTGGCAGGAATCATCTTGCCGGTCTTCTTGTCCTTACGAAGACCAGTCTCCATGGGGTGACTGATCAGGGTCTTGACGGTGACGACACCGTCTTTGGCCTTAGCGCGTACTTTGATTGAATTTGCCATGTCTTTATCTCCGCTTGATTAACCGCCACAGCCACCGATGGTGACCTTGACCTCTTTCTTCGCCTGATACAGCTTGCCACCGGCCTTGACGACCGCAATGACGTCGGCGGTCTTACCCATCTTGATACGGGTCGAGACGAAGGCTTCGGTAGCGCTGCCCAGGGTGTAGCTGGAGGTCAGCGGAGTGGCGTTCTTGGAGGCCAGGATGCTGATGGACTCAACACCGGCCATACCGGTCGATACGGTCACAGGGACCACGGCGCCGTTTTCGGCGATGTCCGGGGCCTTGATCTTGATGTCGCCGGAGGCAGCGGCATCGGCGGAACCGGCGATGCCCTTCATGGCATCGGCCACGGACTTGGCATCAAAGGCCTGGTTGGGCCATGCGGCCAGGACCATGCCAGGGGTCAGCAGGCCAGCGCTGGCGGCAACGCCTGCCACACCTGCGGCCATAGAACCTTTCAGAAACAGTCTGCGTTTTGTATTCATAAGATTATTCAGCTCCGATAGGGTTACAGGCTGTAGATATACTCTACGACCTTGTCGATCTCTGATTCGCTCAGAACCTGATGAGGACCAAATGGGATCATGATGGTATTGGGGTTAGCAATACGAGCATCATAAATTTGCTCGCGTAGTTTCGCCTTATCAGGGAAACGAGCCTTCATGGCGATTAACGGTGGGCCAATATTACCGGCCATGTCGCCACCCGCAATTTGATGACATGCCAGGCAATTGCCTTTTTTGCGATCGAAGGCGAGTTTTTTGCCTTCATCGATAACGCTTGACTCTTCAGCGCTAACTGCGACTGGTGCCAGGGCCAAGGTACCTAGAACCGCAATCACCGAAGCCGCAGAAGACACTAGCTTAGCGGGATTCCGCATGAGTTACCTCCTCAATCAGTAGTTTATTAACAGGTTGTAACCTGTAGTTATTCGCTTTCCATAGGTATTAACAGAAAGAACATATTTTGAATAACGAGTATTCAATGGACGTATAGAATACTCAATGTTGCCGGCTTGGCAAGGAAAAAATTTCATTAAAAAATAAGAAGATACTAATACAACCCGTTACTGCTTGATACTAATGACCATTATCAAGCCAGGACTTCAGAACATCCCTTTTTTCTTTCAGTCGTTCTCTCATGATCTCATCAATATCGGGATCCTTGAGAGCCAGCATCACCTGTGACATCGCTTCCCCATATCGACCATAGGAAAAATAGTATTCGGCCATCGCTTCATGGCTCAGGCCTTTCTGTCGATCCTGACTGGCGGCTTCGGCAAGTAGTCGATACGTTGCCGGGGTTTCTGCCTCTTTTGTCATCTCTGCAGCCAGTAAGTTGATGGCCTTCTTGGGTTGCCCGTTCTGAACATAGGCCTTGGCCAGGAGGTAATTGATGGCGTTATAGGTGGGGTAGAGCTGGCTAACTGTCATGAGGTGATCGATAGCCTGTTGGTTTTTATCGGATTTAAGTAGTGCTTCAGCAATGGCAAGGTCTACAGCAAGTTGGTGGTTTTCTTTATGAATGCCCTGAAGAATCTTAAGGGCTTTTTGGGGGTTTCCCGACCTGGTAAGTGCCAGGGCATACTTATAATCGGCCACTGCTTTAGGTTTAAAGGCGGAGTGGCCTTTCTGGTATTCGGAAATGATGTCTCGGGGTTTTCTCTGCAGGGCCTCGATACGTGCCTTGGCATAATGGAATTCGGATGAATCACGATCATAGTTACCCGAATATTGCTCGGCGCGGATCAGGCTGTCTGTGATACGAGAACTGGTCAGTGGATGGGTCTGAAAATATTCAATTAGTTTATCGCCTGATTGGCCGGTCTCTTTCAGCAAGGTCTGGAAAAACAAGGGCATGCCTCGTGGATCATAACCCGCTGATGCCAGCGTAATGATGCCTATCCTGTCTGCTTCCTGCTCATTACTCCGTGAATATTTAAGTTTGGCCTGCTGTGTTGCAGCCAGCCCCGACATCATGGCAGCCGTACCCATATCAGCGTTATAGGCGCCCAGAATTAAGCCAGCTAGTAAGGCCAGGCCAGTTTTTAAAGTCATATTTGACTGATTGGCATAAGTGCGCGCCAGGTGGCGCTGGGTGACGTGCGCGATTTCGTGGGCCATGACGCCTGCCATTTCGCTTTCATCTTTTGCAGCAATGATCAGGCCGGTATTCACGGCGATCACGCCGCCTGGCGCTGCAAAGGCATTAATTTCGGGGGAACCGATGAGTAGAAAAACCATGCTGCCAGTGGCATCAGGGCTGCTTGAAACCAGACGATCGCCGATCGAGCTTATGTAGGTACTTAATTCGGGATCATCCATAACGGGGAGGCTTTTACGAATTTCTCTCGCAATTTGCCCGCTGATAGCCCTTTCCTGGGCGGGGCTAAGGACACCCGATTCAGGCCCCCCGATATCGGGCAGGTTGATCATATCCGGCACATTATCGGCCAAGACCGTTGTGAGTAGAGCAAGAGTGGATAAAAAAGTAATTATCTGTTTGAAAAACAAAGGAAATACCAGTTTGTCATCGCCATTATGATTAGGCATATAAGATAGGATTTATTTGAGCAAGTTCAATATTAGTTATTCTACGTGAATGAAGCGTGTAATTCACTGAGTGCGATACTCGGTTATTGACAATACGGGGCAAAAAATAGACAATATTAAAGTTTGCTAATAAACCTCGGGAAGAGTGACTATGCTTGGAATCAATGAAATTGATGTCGATACCCTGGCCAAATGGAAAGAAGAGGGTGAGAGTTTCAGACTGATTGATATTCGTACCGATGCCGAAATAGCGCAGGGCGTTATTGATGGCGCCGAGGTTATACCTATGCACCTTATTCCTCTGAAAATTAATGAATTTTCTGGAGACGAGAAGGTCGTCATCTATTGCCGTAGCGGTAACCGATCAGGCCAGGTCTGTGCATTCCTGGCACAGAATGGCGCGGGATCTAATGCCTATAATCTTCGTGGTGGTATTATTAGCTGGGCACGAAGTGGTTATCCTCTGACTACACTTCAAAAACAAGGCGTTAGCGCAGCCTGATCATCCTGTTTTAACCCCGTGTCAATATCGTCACGGGGTTTAGATTTATCCTCTTCCTGTCCCCTCATACGGAGGCCTTCTGACGCTCAAACCTTGCCTTTTTGATCTCCTTGGCATATAAGTGGCGTCTTGTTTTTGAGACACCGTAAGCAATACATAAAAAAATACTGTCGAGGATTATTAGTATGTCAGATTTTGATCAGGAGCTAGATGCCTCCGGGCTGAATTGCCCATTGCCTATTCTGAGGGCAAAAAAGGCGCTGGGTTCCATGTCCAGTGGCCAGGTTTTACGTATCGTTGCCACCGATCCCGGATCGGTCAAGGATTTCGAGGCCTTTGCTGCCCAGACTGGTAACGAACTGCTTGATTCCAGTGAGGAAGGCGGCAAGTTTGTTTTCCGTATAAAAAAGGCCTGATTCGGGCCACATAACATTCATTTTAATTCAGACTAATAGGTACTTCACATGTCAGAAAAGAAACTTGCAATTATCGCTACAAAAGGCACGCTGGATTGGGCTTATCCTCCTTTCATCCTGGCCTCGACTGCGGCAGCCCTGGGTTATGAAACTCAGATTTTCTTCACCTTCTATGGCCTTCAGCTCCTGAAGAAGCGTTTATCTCTCAAGGTCAGCCCTCTGGGTAACCCTGGCATGCCCATGCCTATGGGTATGGATACCTGGTTCCCGGTACTGGGTACCGCTTTACCTGGAATGGAATCGGTCATGACCATGATGATGAAAAAGAAGATGGCCGATAAGGGTGTAGCCAGTCTGGAAGATCTGCGGGAGCTGTGTCTTGAGGCTGAAGTTAAATTTGTTGCCTGTCAAATGACGGTTGATCTGTTTGACATGGATGCCTCTGCCTTCATTCAGGACGTTGAGTACGGCGGCGCGGCTACCTTCTTCGAATTTGCCGGTGAGTCTGATATCTGCCTGTACATCTGATATGTGCTGATATCGAGCATTAAAGCAGATCAGTAAAAAGCCGGCTATGCCGGCTTTTTTTTACTACAATTTTTATCATGCTATTTAACTCTGGTTTTGTGTGATCACCAGGTTATTTTTCACAGGCAGTGAAATCAACATTACAACTTCAGCAAGTGGTATCGCTATGGCCTTGATAATGGGCTGCACCTTTCCAGATGATCGTTTATATCATCCTGAATATAATATCTGGATCATGCATTCTGGTGAGAGAGTGCGTATAGGTATGACGGAATATGCCTGTGTACTGGCAGGTGAGTTCATCGATTTTGTACCACGCATTGTTGGGCAGACTATCTATAAAGGAAGGACATGTGCAACCCTGGAGTCACAGGTCTGGGTTGGTCCCGTTAAATCCCCCTGTGGTGGTGAAATTGTCGAGATTAATAAGGCAGTGCTGAGACATCCTGAGTTGATTAATAATGATCCTTATGGAGATGGCTGGTTGATGATCCTGAGACCCATTGACTGGGGGCTTGATCAGTTGGAGTTGTTGTCCGGAAGTAAAGCCCTGTCATCATTTGAATCAAGAATGGAGCGGGATAAAAAAACGGACGGTCTTTCTTAGATACACCATCAGGTCTTCAAATGAGTTGAAGATTGTTTTGGGTTTATCTTTATTAATGCTAGCTATAGCCTGCACAGTTCATTCCATTTGCATAATAAATCATGCAAACCATCCAAGAACATCAAACCATGAAGGTAGAGTTATGAGTGGCCGAGAGAACTTGCTATAAGAAAAGGTTTTGATTCATCGATATGGTTGAGGCGGTGATGTGGATGGTGTTATTGCGCGGATCGTCACCTGTTGTTTTATGATTGTGAGGCCATTTGTCATGCCGGTTATCTGGATCATGACCATTGCTGATGCCATCTATACGAATTTCAGAATGATGAACGCGGCAATGAGTGAAAGGGCGGTGCCGGAATTTCATTTCTTTCTGGCGTTGCTTTTTTTAAGGGCTCAGTTCTTTGGCTCGAGCATTTACTTTGATCGACCATCTGCGCCTTACTATGCCTCGGCCTTCACTACGCTGTTTGTTCTGGTCAGTACGTGTATGGGCAAGGTGACTGATATCGAAAGTAAATTTTTAATGCGGATTCTTTTAATAGCACTGGCTACCCTTTTATGTCGTATGGCGCTTGCCGTGCTGGCCCGTTTCTGGCCAAATAAAACCTGGGGTAAGAATTCGTATCCTTAAAATGTTCGGTCGAAATAAGACTTTTTGACACGGTGATGTGTATTTTCCAATCAAATAACTGAACCTCAGCAAAAAGGGGTAGGCGTTCGACATGAACTGCGATGAGGAAAAGATGAGTACTAGAATAAAAAACGGCTCTATGATCTTTTTTACCCTGATGTTGATCGGGGCAATCATCCTGGGGCCTGCTATGGCCGCTCAGGCTTTTGATGGCGTCAAAGAGCCAAAGTTTGCCCTGGGCCTGGGCTACGCCGGTGTGAATTTTACCACCAATTATAAATTCACCAATAAGGAAACCGGCAACTCGGTCTTTATCGATGCAGAGGGTACCCTGGGGATGCCCAAGCGCGATGCCGTGGGGACAATTTATGGCGCCCTCAGACTGGGTCAGAAACATTATTTCCTGTTTTCCCATTTCAGGGTCAACAGGGAAGTCACCTTATTTGACGAAGACCTTAACCTGGATGACCTGGTGGTGGTCAGGGGCAAAGCGACGCTGAGCGATAAGACGCATTTCTATAACCTGAGTTATGGCTATAGCCTGATGAAGGACAACCGGAGTAATGTGAAATTTCGGGCTGGTCTGAATGTCATGGATTTTAAATACGTCCTCAAGGCAGAAGGCGAACTGGAGATTGATGGCGTTATTGATACAAATGGCACTTTTGAAGATGACGTCTCACTCCTGGTGCCTCTTCCCCTGTTCGGGATCGATATGTCCTTTTCCTTCACGCCGCGTTGGCGGATAACTGGAAAGGTTAATTTGGTAGGTGGGCAATACCGGGATGTGACCGCCGGGGCCTGGCAGACCAGCCTGAATACTTCCTATCGATTTAACCGACGTGTAGGCGCGGTCATGGGGGTGACCTATTTTGATGCCGAGGTGACGGTAGAGGGTGAAAAGGAAAAAAATGAGATAGTTTACGGGTACAGCGGTCTTTATGCTGGAGTTCATCTTACGTTTTAGTGGATGAGTGGATTTGATGTTGTCGCATTAATGATTCTTGCAGGGCTTTCGATAGAGACCTGCTTGTTTCCCGGTAAGAAAAAATCTCATGCCATTTTGAATGATTTTATCTAATACTATGATTTCTTGAATAAATATCGGACTTCAGAAAATTAGAAAATAATAATACCCTGTTTGACTTTAAACCCTTGCTTTGTCATTGTTTCCGCCAGCTGAAATGATATGTAAAACAGCACATTAGCGTTCCATAATAAATACGGTGAAGCCGGGGGATCATTAAGATGGGGATTAGTTTCAAACGCTCGTTATTAGCGGTTTCTATTGCCGGTGCATTCAGTGTCACCTCGTCGGCTTATGCCACCAATGGAATGAATCTTGAGGGTTATGGGCCGGAAGCGACGGCCATGGGTGGTGTTTCTCAGGCCTACGATAATGGCGCTGCCGCAATGATGAACAACCCGGCGACCATTGGCATGATGGATACCACGAATCGTATTGATATTGCCATTGGTAACCTTCGGCCCGATATCTCAGTGACTGATCCTACTGGATCACAAAAGGCTGATTCCACCGCGGACTCTTTCTTCATGCCGGCCTTCGGTTATCTGCGAAAGGTTAATTCTAAATTCACTACCGGTGTGGGTATCTACTCACAGGGTGGGATGGGTACCGAATATGAAAAAGACAGCTGGATGGCCTCTGGTACCAATGAACCTGCACGCTCAGAAGTAGGTGTCGGGCGACTGATCGTTCCTATGAACTGGGCTGTGAACAGTCGATTTAATATCGGTGGTTCGGTTGATTTTGTTTGGGGAGGGATGGATCTGCAGATGGCGATGCCCGTTATGGTTAATCCCGCCACTGGCGCACCAACCAATATGGGGATTGCCCCGGCCGGGACCTTTGGAGATCTGATGGGTTTTCCTCCGGGCAGCAACACCATGGGTACAGTTTCTATGTCGTCTGGTTTGCAGGGGGCGGCCATGGGCCTGATTGGAGCTGGTTATAACACGGTACGTATGAATTTCTCCAATGGCAGCGATTTTACTGGAGAGGCCAAGGGGTATGGCGTGGCTGCAAAGGTTGGCCTGACCTATGCGATCAATCCGACCCTCAACTTTGGTGCCAGCTATCATTCTCGGACCAAGATGAGCGACTGGAAGACCGATTCCTCGGGTGCCAGTATGGAGTTTTATGAAGTGGGTGGGGCATCCCCTGCGCAGACGCTCACTGGCGAGATGTCGGTTAAAAACTTCCAGTGGCCTGCCCAATGGGCCGCCGGTATTGCCTATGTGCCCGGTAAGTGGATGTTTGGCATCGATCTCAATTACATCCAGTGGAAGGATGTGATGGAAAACTTCAATATGACCTTTACGGCGGATGACTCTGCTGGCCTGGGTGGTGAGACCGCCGACATTACCTTCTTCCAGGAATGGAAAAACCAGACGGTGGTCAAGATTGGTGGTTCCTATGAAATTAGCCGGGCATTTACCTGGCGGGCAGGTCTGAACCTGGCGAATAACCCGGTGCCAGATTCCTATGTTAACCCCCTTTTCCCCGCGACGATTATGAATCATGTGACTACCGGTTTTGGTTGGAATATCACCAAGAAAGATGCAATCGATTTCTCGATCGCCTATGCGCCTGAGGTAAAGGTTAATAACACCAATACCGGTGTCCAGGTAACCCATAGTCAGACCAACTGGCAGCTCGGTTATAATCGCCGTTGGTGATGAAAAAATAAAAATAAGAAAAGACTTTGGGGTCATGTTGTATGGCCCCGTTTTTGTACTGTTGTTAAATGAAATGAAACAGATCAGGCCTGATTGAGTCTTATCTGTGCTGTTTATCTTAACGAGGATGATAATAATGAAGTTTGCCCAACAATCGTTTTATGCGGTGCTGATGTTTATGCTGCTGGGTCTGGTCACAGCCCAGGCGGCCGATCGTTACAAGCCTTTTGTTTTAGGTTCCATTTCCACCGGGGATCTCAAGGCTAAGGTCGCTGAGGTGAAAAGTTCGCTGGTTAGTCAGGGATTTAAGGTCTTAGGTGAGTATGAACCTTATGCTGATACACATATCGTGATTGTGACGAATAATGACCTTCTAAAAATTGCTGCTGCCAATAAACGTGGTGGTTATGCCGCAGTACAGAATGTCTCGGTAGTAAAGTCTGGTGGCAAGGTGCAGGTTTCTTATGCGAATCCTATTTATTTCCAGTATGCCTATCGTTTGAAAGGTAGCCTGGAGCCAGTCGCACAAAAATTGAAGAATGCCCTGGGTGCCCAGGAGACCTTTGGTTCCAAAAAAGGCTTAACGGCGAAGAAATTGAAGAAGTACCATTATACATTTGGCATGGAATATTATAACGATCCATACAGGTTCAAGACTTATAAAAACCATGCTGAAGCGGTCAAGGCCGTATCCAGTGGTCTGGCGGCAGGAAAGGGTGGACTTGGTGAGATCTACCGACTCGATATTCCTGGAACCAAAATGACTATCTTTGGTGTTTCCATGAAGGCTGGCAAGGATGGCAATAAGTATATGGATGATGCCTTCCAGATGGGGATCATTGATTTTGCTGATCTGAAGCACGCAGCTTATCTGCCCTATACCATTATGGTGAATGATAAGGAGGTTGAGGCCCTGAATATGCGTTTTCGTGCCGCGGTTCATTTTCCTGATCTTAAAATGGCAGGCCAGAATAGCTTCATGAAGGTTATGAAGTCGCCCGGTGCCATTCAGAGCAGCATGTGGGAACTGTTTGGCGGAAAGCCAAAAGACGATTCAGAAAGCGAGAGCTTTTTCTGATCATTGTGTGATGCCAGGATCAGGAGTAGGCCAAATCATGCTGGTCACTTAAGATCATGAATTTCTTTAAAAACCCCGGTTTTCCGGGGTTTTTTTTGGCCGTTATTTTGGCTAGCCTGAGGGTGTCATGGTTGAAGCAGAAATTTGGGATGAATCAGGGTAGGACGGTCCTCGTCACCTTTGATGTTCCATAGCTGGATAATTCGGTCTATGAAGGGTGTGGAGGAATAGTGAGGAGGTGCAAACCCCAATTTGGCATCAGGTAAGTGCATTTCATTCTGTTTCATATTATGATTATTAGCTTTCGCTAAATTTACGGCTCAGGGGCTATTACCCTGATTTTATGAGCTTATTTGTCCAGGAGTAGATACGCGTGGAATTAACCGGTGCCGAAATCTTCACCCATTGCCTCAAAGAGGAGGGGGTAGACCTGATCTTTGGTTATCCCGGGGGAGCGGTGTTACATATCTATGACGCCCTGTATCAACAGCAGGATGTGAGTCATATTCTGGTCCGCCACGAGCAGGGTGCTGTTCATGCGGCAGAGGGTTATGCCAAATCCACCGGTAAGACGGGCGTAGTACTGGTGACCTCGGGGCCTGGAGCAACCAATGCCGTTACCGGGATCGCTGATGCCTACATGGATTCAGTGCCCATGGTTGTCTTTACTGGACAGGTGCCCACCAGCCTGATTGGCAACGATGCCTTTCAGGAGGTCGATACCATTGGTATTACACGTCCCTGCGTCAAGCATAATTTCCTGGTCAAGGACGTCTCGGAACTGGCTGAGACCATCAAAAAGGCCTTTTACGTGGCGGCCAGTGGTCGTCCTGGTCCTGTTGTTGTCGATATCCCCAAGGATGTCACTGCGGCCAGGGCGGAGTTCAAGTACCCGAAAAAGGTCAAGATGCGTTCTTACAATCCAACGGTGAAAGGTCATCCGGGGCAGGTCAAAAAGGCCCTGGAACTGATCCTGTCGGCAGAACGGCCGATGATCTATAGCGGCGGTGGCGTACTGACCAGCGGTGCCTCAAAGCAGTTGACAGATTTTACTCGTCTCCTCGGGGCACCGATTACTAATACCCTGATGGGGCTGGGTAGTTTTCCGGCATCGGATAAACAATTCGTTGGCATGCTGGGCATGCATGGTACCTATGAGGCGAATATGGGCATGCATCATTGCGATGTGCTGATTGCTATAGGTGCTCGCTTTGATGACCGTGTGACCGGTAATGTGGAAAAATTCTGTCCCAGTGCACGGATTGTTCATATCGATATCGATCCAGCCTCCATTTCAAAGAATGTACAGGTCGACGTGCCCATAGTCGGTGATGTCGGTAGCGTGCTTAAGGAAATGATCAAGGGACTGAAGGAGAGCGGTAAAAAACTCAACCAGACTGCACTGAAGGCCTGGTGGAAACAGGTTGACGAGTGGCGCAGCGAGGATTGCCTGAAATTCGATCGCGAGAGCAAATTGATCAAGCCTCAGTATGTTGTAGAAACCCTGCATAAAATCACTAAGGGTGATGCCTTTGTGACCTCAGATGTGGGGCAGCATCAGATGTTTACGGCACAGTTTTATGGCTTTAATAAGCCCTATCGCTGGATCAACTCGGGTGGCCTAGGTACTATGGGTTTTGGCCTGCCTTCCGCCATGGGGGCGCAACTGGCCAATCCCGATTCCACCGTTGCCTGTGTCACCGGTGAATCCAGTATCCAGATGTGTATCCAGGAACTCGGCACCTGTCGTCAGTATGGTCTGCCAATCAAGATCCTGAACCTCAATAATGGTTACATGGGCATGGTGCGACAGTGGCAGGAGTTTTTCTACCAGGGGCGTTATGCCATGTCTTATATGGAGTCTCTTCCAGATTTTGTCGCCCTGGCTGAATCCTATGGTCATGTCGGAATGCGTATCGAGAAGCCAGAAGATGTGGAAGGGGCGATTAAGGAGGCATTGAAGATGAAGGATCGTCTGGTCTTCATGGATTTCATTACGGATCCGGAAGAAAATGTCTATCCCATGATTCCGGCCGGTGCTGGCCAGAATGAAATGATCCTGGTGTAATCTGATGCGGCATATAATTTCGATCCTGATGGAAAATGAAGCGGGTGCTCTTTCACGTGTCTCCGGACTGTTTTCGGCTCGCGGCTACAATATAGAGTCTCTGACGGTAGCACCCACCGATGATCCGACCCTGTCTCGTCTGACGGTCGTGACACGGGGTAGTAATGAGATCGTGGAACAGATCATCAAACAGCTCAATAAGCTGATTGACGTCGTCAAGTTGATGGACCTGACAGAGCATGCCCATATTGAGCGTGAGATGATGATGATCAAGGTGCAGGTAGGGTCAATGGAGTCAAAAGAAGAGGTCAAGCGTTTAAGTGATATCTTCCGTGGCAATATTATTGATGTGACTCCCAGCACTTATACCATTGAAATGACAGGCAACGGGAAAAAACTGGATGCCTTTATTGCTGCCCTGGAAGATCATCCCATCATCGAGGTAGTGCGTTCCGGTGCCATGGGTATTGCCCGTGGTGAAAAGGCGCTCCATCTCTAATTAAATTATTAACTTATCGTATTTTCGGGGAATAAACATGAAGATTTTTTATGATAGCGACGCCGACCTGTCGATTATCAAGGCTAAGAAGGTCAGTATCATCGGTTATGGTTCACAGGGGCACGCGCATGCCCTGAACCTGAAAGATTCTGGCGTAGATGTCACCGTTGGTCTGCGTCCTGGTTCCGGCTCTGCTGCCAAGGCTGAAGCTGAAGGTCTTCCGGTCAAGAATGTTGCCGAGGCCGTTGCGGGTGCCGACCTGGTGATGGTCTTGACGCCAGATGAGTTCCAGTCACAGTTGTATAAAGAACAACTGGAACCCAACCTGAAGCAGGGTGCAACCCTGGCCTTCGCTCATGGTTTTTCGATCCATTACAACCAGGTCGTTCCTCGTGCAGACCTGGATGTCATCATGATTGCACCTAAGGCTCCTGGTCATACGGTACGTAGCGAGTTTGTTCGTGGCGGTGGTATTCCTGATCTGATCGCTATCTATCAGGATGCCTCGGGTAAGGCGAAAGACATCGCCCTGTCCTACGCCTCTGCCATCGGTGGTGGCCGTACCGGCATTATTGAAACGACCTTCAAGGATGAAACAGAAACGGATCTGTTTGGTGAACAGG
Organism: Thiotrichales bacterium; assembly: GCA_024762895.1. Lineage (GTDB taxonomy): Bacteria > Pseudomonadota > Gammaproteobacteria > J044 > J044 > JANTGN01. Next base: position 8,358 of record JANTGN010000013.1, on the reverse strand, counting down.
CCGTACTGTGTGGAGGGGCTGTAGAGCTGGTTAAGGCCGGGTTTGAGACACTGGTTGACGCGGGCTATGCCCCTGAGATGGCATACTTTGAATGCCTGCATGAACTGAAGTTGATCGTCGACCTGATGTTCGAGGGTGGAATCGCGAACATGAACTACTCAATATCCAACAACGCGGAGTATGGTGAGTATGTCACGGGTCCCCAGGTTATTAACGAGGAAAGTCGCTGGGCCATGAAGGAAGCCCTGAATAACATTCAGAATGGTGAGTACGCCAAGCGATTCATCCTGGAGGGTGCGACTAACTATCCAGAGATGACCGCCCGCCGGCGTCTGAATGCTGCCCATCCTATCGAGGAAGTGGGGGCAAGACTACGTGGCATGATGCCCTGGATTCAGGCCAACAAGATTGTCGATAAGGAAAAGAACTAAGTTCTTTCAAAAAGGGGGCCAAATGGCTCCCTTTTTGTTACTGCAAAACTTAAGCTCCAATAGCATATAATTCGATTGATCGTCTAACTGGCCGTTTAAGACTATGGACAAAACTGAGAATAAACGTCGGCGCGGTATTTATCTGCTACCCAACCTGTTTACCACTGCAGCAATGTTTGGTGGCTTCTACGCCATCATCGCGGCTATGAATGGACGTTTTGAGGCAGCCGCCGTGGCCGTATTTATTGCCATGGTCCTGGATGGCATGGATGGTCGTGTTGCTCGGCTGACCCAGACCAGTAGTGACTTTGGCGCCGAATACGACAGCTTGTCCGACATGGTCTCTTTTGGGCTGGCCCCGGCCCTGGTCATGTATGAATGGTCTCTGGCCAGTATGAAGACCATGGGTTGGCAATGGGGTAAGTTAGGTTGGTTGGCCGCCTTTTTTTATGCCACAACGGCGGCACTCAGGTTAGCGCGATTTAATACAATGGTCGGCACCACGGACAAGCGTTTTTTCCAGGGATTGCCCAGCCCTACTGCGGCTGCCCTGATGATGGGCTGCATCTGGGTTATGGACGGCCTGGGAGTAAGTGGTGAAGATGTGCGGATACTGGCATTTATACTTACCCTGGTTGCCGGTGGGCTAATGGTCAGCAATGTCAGTTATTACAGCTTTAAGGAAATCGATATTCGTCATAAGGTGCCATTCCTGATGCTGCTGGCGATTGTAATCAGTTTTATGCTGTTTACGATTGACCCAGCCAAGGTCCTGTTTGGAATGGCGCTAGTCTATACAGCCAGTGGCCCCTGCCTGACACTCTGGAGAAAATATAGAAAATATCGCGCCCGTCGCCAGGGTTGAGTATTGTCACAGGGCTGCCGGGGTATTACGTCGAGGTGTTGGCAAAACCAGACTGTTTCGCTATAGTACTAAGTATGATTCTTTTGAGCCCCTTTACCGAGATCTCTGTTCGGCCAGCTATGGTGGCTCATTCCTGCCTGTTTCTTGCTCTACGACTGCCGCGCCCGCGGCAATAATCTATGCCTGGCGAGGCTAAACGCGCATCCACACATATCCAATCTGCGGGCTACTCTGTACAATAGCCGGCATTGATGTTCGGAGAGAGCAATGACGAACAAAGACCATTTGATTATTTTTGATACAACCTTGCGTGATGGGGAGCAAAGCCCAGGCGCATCCATGACCCGTGATGAAAAAATCCGCATCGCCAAGGCGCTGGAAAAAATGCGAGTTGATGTCATCGAGGCAGGTTTTCCAATAGCCAGTCCGGGCGACTTTGAGGCCGTGCAGGCCGTTGCAAGAACCATTAAGGACAGCACAGTATGTGGTCTTGCACGCGCCCTGGATAAGGATATCGAGCGTGCGGGCGAGGCCCTGAAAGACGCCGAGTCCTCACGCATTCATACCTTCATCGCTACCTCGCCCATCCATATGAAGGCCAAGTTGCGCATGGAACCCGATGCCGTGCTGGAACAGGCCGTTCATGCGGTTAAAAAGGCACGCCAGTTCACGGATAATGTGGAATTCTCCCCCGAGGATGCCGGACGTTCAGAACTGGACTTTCTATGCCGGGTTATCGAGGCCGTGATTGATGCAGGTGCTCGTACCATCAATATACCGGACACAGTCGGTTATAATGTGCCCTCGCAGTTTGGTGAATTGATTCGTCAGTTGATCGAGCGTGTGCCCAATTCAGATCAGGCAATATTTTCTGTCCATTGCCATAACGATCTGGGGCTTGCGGTAGCGAACTCCCTTTCGGCCGTGATGAATGGAGCTCGCCAGGTTGAGTGCACAATCAATGGTCTTGGTGAGCGGGCAGGTAATGCAGCGCTGGAAGAGATCGTCATGGGCGTGCGGACACGTCAGGATGTCTTTGAATGTAATTCTTTGCTCGATACCACCCAGATCGCAACCTGTTCAAGACTGGTTTCCAGTATTACGGGTTTTCCGGTACAGCCCAACAAGGCCATTGTGGGGGCAAATGCCTTTGCCCATGAGTCGGGCATCCATCAGGATGGAGTTCTGAAATCCCGCGAGACTTATGAAATCATGCGTGCCGAGGATGTGGGCTGGACACAAAATCGCATCGTCTTAGGGAAGCACTCGGGTCGTAACGCCTTCAGGACACGGCTCAAGGAGCTGGATATCGAGTTTGAGTCTGAAGAAGAACTTAATACGGCCTTTGCACGCTTTAAAAATCTGGCCGACAAAAAGCATGAGATCTTTGATGAAGACCTGCAGGCCCTGGTTTCGGAGGCCAGTATGGCGCTCGAAGAGGAGAGCTTCAAACTTGTCTCCCTCAGGGTGTGTTCGGAAACGGGTGAAACGCCCTATGCGAATATTACCCTCAATGTGGATGGTGAGGAGCAAAGTGGTGAGGCCGAAGGTGGTGGGCCAGTTGACGCTGCATTTCGTGCCATCGAATCCGTGGTCAATAGTGGTACCGAGCTGGAATTGTACTCGGTGAATAATATTACCAGTGGTACCGACGCCCAGGGTGAAGTAACGGTACGCCTGAAACGCGATAGTATCATCGTCAATGGGCAAGGTGCAGATACCGATATCGTCATCGCATCGGTCAAGGCCTACCTGAATGCCCTGAATAAGCTATCTGATCCGGTCAGCCGTGCACATCCTCAACTGGGTGATGTCTAGGCACGGACCTCAATGCGCCTGAGTAAGCGACAACTCTCGGCACTTGAGACCATGGGGATACCTGCATGGCAGGAGCGTGTGCCCACCGATTTTCCAAAGGCGCAGGATCAGGTTCCAACCGAACAATTTGTTCCAGTTAACGAGGGAGTCTCTGAGACCAGTGTGCCTGAGGCAGAGACAGCCCTGCCCATTCAGGACACCTCGACCTGGGACTGGTCTACGTTGGAAGCGGCGGTCAGGGATTGCCAGCAATGTTCGTTACACGTGGGACGGAGCCAGGCCGTTTTTGGTGCGGGCAGTCAGCAGGCCGACTGGATGTTGATCGGTGAGGCACCCGGAGAGGAAGAGGACAAGCAGGGATTACCTTTTGTCGGACGTGCCGGACAATTACTGGACCGAATGCTCGCGGCCATAGGTCTGAAACGAGAGCAGGTCTATATTGCCAATATCGTGAAATGCCGGCCACCGGGTAATCGTGATCCCAAACCAGAGGAAGCTGCGGCATGCTCCGCTTATCTCAAACGTCAGATTGAACTGGTGAACCCCAGGGTCATCCTGGTGTTGGGTAAGGTAGCTGCCCATCACCTCCTGGACACGGAAGAGGCACTAGGTAAACTTCGGGGTGCCCCCTATCTCTATGCGGATACCGGTATACCGGTCATTGTGACCTATCATCCCGCATATTTATTGCGTAAACCTTCCGAAAAACGTAAAAGCTGGGAAGACCTCAAGCTGGCCGTCAAACTGGCCGGCGGCAATCTATGAGCGCCATACTCGATACGTCAGAAGCCCATTTCAGGCCTATGAGGATCGATGACCTGCCGAGGATCATGTATATTGAGGAGCGCGCCTACAAACATCCCTGGACAATGGGTATTTTTCGTAGTTGCCTGAAGGTGAATTACCCCTGCTGGTTAGTCGAACAGGGTGGGCGAGTCTTGGGCTATGGCGCCATCATGGTTCAGGTGGGTGAGTGTCATATTCTCAATATCACGGTTGATCCGGAGTTCCAGGGGCAGGGGCTAGGGCGGAGAATTTTAAGTCATTTTCTGCAACTGGGCGTCAAGCATGGTGCCAAGACCGCGTTTCTCGAAGTCAGGGTTTCTAATACCACGGCTATCAGTCTCTATGAGTCCGAGGGATTTCATCGCATTGGTGAGCGTAAGGATTATTATCCCGATGATGAGGGAAGGGAGGATGCCTATGTCTTGGCCAAGGAACTGATCATTGATCAGGATCCCTCATAAGTCTTAAGAAAAGGCTATAATGGGCCACATTTTATAAGTGCATGTTTTTTTATGTCTGACTATCTCAAGGAAACGGCCAGGCGCCGTACCTTTGCCATTATTTCTCACCCGGATGCGGGTAAGACCACCCTGACCGAAAAGTTACTCCTCTTTGGAGGCGCCATTCAGCTTGCAGGCACCGTCAAGGGGCGGAAGGCCGCAAGGCATGCCACCTCTGACTGGATGGCGATGGAAAAACAGCGAGGCATCTCGGTGACCTCTTCGGTGATGCAGTTCCCCTATGGTGATTCCATTGTCAACCTGCTGGACACCCCAGGACATGAGGATTTCTCTGAAGATACCTATCGCACCCTGACGGCGGTGGATTCCGCGCTCATGGTAATCGATGTCGCAAAGGGGGTTGAGGACCGAACCATCAAGCTGATGGAGGTCTGCCGTTTACGTGATACCCCGATAATGACCTTCATCAATAAACTGGACCGTGAGGGGCGTGACCCCATCGATCTGATGGATGAGGTTGAAGATATCCTCAAGATTCGATGTGCGCCCATAACCTGGCCCATAGGTATGGGAAAGGGCTTCAAGGGCGTTTATCATCTCTATAAGGACAGTGTTCATCTATTTTCACCCGGCAAGGGTGAACAGATACAGGAAGGTGAGGTCATTGAGGGGCTGAATAACCCTCGGCTCGACGAAGTGCTGGGCAGTATGGCCGCCGACCTGCGAGAGGAGATCGAGCTGGTTCAGGGCGCAAGTAATGAATTTGATCTTGAGGCCTACCTCAACGGGGAACTCTCACCGGTATTCTTTGGATCAGCCATCAATAACTTTGGCATCAATGAGTTGCTGGATGAATTTGTAAAATACGCACCAGCACCACAGCCTCGCCAGACCCTGAGTCGCGAGGTTTCTCCCGATGAAGAGAAGTTCAGCGGTTTCGTTTTCAAGATACAGGCCAATATGGACCCGCAGCATCGAGACCGGATTGCATTTTTGCGCATCTGTTCTGGGGTTTTTAGTAAAGGCATGAAACTTCGCCATGTGCGGATAGGGAAAGACGTCAAAATCCCTGATGCCCTGACCTTCATGTCCTCGGATCGTGGTCACGTTGATAATGCCTATCCGGGTGATATCATCGGTATACACAATCATGGCACTATTCGAATTGGCGATACCTTTACCCAGGGTGAAGAACTCGCCTTTACCGGGATACCCAATTTTGCCCCGGAACTGTTTCGTCGTGCCGTCCTGCGTGACCCACTCAAGATGAAGGCTCTGCAAAAAGGATTAAGCCAACTTTGTGAGGAAGGGGCCACGCAGTTATTCAAACCGCTGGTGAATAATGATTTGATTCTTGGGGCGGTTGGTGTGCTGCAATTTGACGTGGTCGCGCAACGCCTGAATGACGAATACAAGGTAGATTGTGGATTTGAGGCCGTGAATGTGAATACGGCCCGTTGGGTGGAATGTGATGATGATAAGCTATTCGCCAGGTTTAAGGACAAGGCAGAACAGAACCTGGCCCTGGATCATTCCGGTGAGTTGGTCTACATTGCTCCGACGCGTGTGAATCTACAGATGGCTATGGAAAAATACCCCGAGATCCATTTCCATAGCACTCGAGAACACGGTATTAACTGAACAGGAGAAGGCTTGTGTTAAATCGATCTATCAGTCAGTTGGGAATTGTTTTCGTGGTCGTGGTGATGCTGTTGTTTTCGGGCTGTGCCACGATGGAAAAAAACAACAAAACAGATGGACTCAAGTTTACTTCCCTGCGCTATGCCAAGGCCCTGCGCTGGGGTGATTATCCCGGTGCCATGAAGATGACCCAGTTACCCGATGGCAAGGTTGATGATGTTGATCTCGAGTATCTTAAGAATATCAAGGTAACCGGATATGATGTTAGCCCGGCTGCCTTTAATGAAGATCAGACGATCGGCTACACCAGACTGTATCTGGAATATTACAATGAGTTTATTAATAGTGTGCATACACTGACTGTTGACCAGACATGGAAGTATGACGAAGAACTGAAACAATGGTTCTGTGAAACTCCGATGCCCAAATTTAAGCCCTGAGAGACTGGTGTCGCCATGGATCTGGAAGCAACCCTGAAGGTATTTAATACCATTGCCGTTGCTAATAACTGGGCCGAGCTACATAGCCCAAAAAACCTCGCAATTGCCGTTGCTAATGAGGCCGCTGAATTACTCAATGAATTTCAATGGATGCCTGATGGTGAGGCCTGGAATATGGCCAATGATGAGGCGGCCAGGGCCAGAGTAGCCGACGAAGCGGCAGATGTGTTTATGTATCTCATAGCCCTCTGTGACAAACTTGATATAGATCTTGAGCAGGCCGTCTCGGAAAAAACCGAGTCTAATTGTCGACGATTCCTTCCCGAATGAATAAGGATGTCTATTTTGATGGACTCGCAGACCGAATACGTAAAAATGTCTACTCCGGTGTTAAGGGGCAATTAAGACTACGGTTGATCCACGAAGACCTGGCCAAACTCACTGAACATCCACCTTGCCTGAATATTCTTGATGCCGGAGGCGGCCTTGGACAGATGACCAGTAGCCTGGCCCGGGCCGGTCACCGGTTGACATTTTGTGAGCCCTCGGTCGAAATGATGCAGGAGGCCGTTGCGACGTTCGAGGAAAATGGCATTCGGCAAAAAGTCACCTTGATACAACAGCCCGTTCAGGGGCTGGATATTAAGCAAACGAGCCAAATTGACCTGATTTTGTTTCATGCCGTGCTTGAATGGCTGGCCCAGCCGAGACTGACGCTTCAGCACTTGTTGACGTTTTTAAAGCCAGGTGGGTCGATCTCCCTGATGTTCTTTAATGTCCATTCCATTATCATTAAAAACCTGCTGAAAGGGAATTTTAGAAAGGTTCGTTCTCGCGACTATGGGGGGAAGGGCGATGCGCTGACCCCTATACACCCCCTGGACCCCGCAGATGTAATGAGTTGGTTTGAGGGCTGGGGATATGAGATCAGTTCTCATACAGGAATTCGCTGTTTCTACGATTATCTGGCCCGTGACCTGGCTGCCAGTCGCAGTTTTGAGGATATCTATGAACTCGAGCGGGACCTCTCTCGCAAAGATCCTTATCGCGGCATGGCCCGTTACGTACATCTGATTGCCAGAAAGCCGGATTAAACCCTCCATTCATGGAGCTTGATCGGGCATATGTCAGTGAAAACCTGCCTGCTGATAAAGGCAGCTATCTGTTAATTCTTGAATCGGTTAACCGTGGTAAGGTCAGGGTGGGTAGAAAAGGAGAGCTGGCATACCGTCCCGGCATATATCTCTATATTGGCAGTGCATTTGGCTCTGGTGGTTTGCGTGCCAGGGTCAGTCGTCATGCAGATCGTAATAAGAAGCAGCACTGGCATATCGACTATCTTAGACCTTGCCTTATGCTGAGAGCAGTCTATTTTAACACCTCACCCGAACGACTCGAGGATGCCTGGTCGGAGCAGATTGAGACATGGCCTGAGATCCTGATTCCCATGAAGGGCTTCGGCGCCACGGACCGTCAGCAGGGGGCGCATTTATTCTATTGTGCCAGGCTGCCTGAGAATATCAGTTGCAGGTTGCGGGGTGGGGCGGAAATTCTGTGTCTGGATTTGTCCTGAATGGAGATTAGAGCCTGATTTTGCTTGAGATTATTCTCCGAATGTGTAAACTATCCGCCCTTCATGGGGGTCGTTAGCTCAGCTGGTAGAGCACCGCACTTTTAATGCGATGGTCGCGCGTTCGAATCGCGCACGACCCACCATTTTTCAAGCACTTATGTTCGCATCCGCCTCAATTCTGAGGTCTTCAATCCAGAGATTCAAACGCCTGTTAAAATTGGATTCCTGACAGCCCGGCCGTGTTTAGTCAGGGTCTTTTTCCTTTGATTTTCTGTTACAGCTTAAGGCAAAAAAGGACGCGTTGTATCGCTGGTATTCTGCTGTATTGCATTACTGCTATGAT
>JANTGN010000012.1 GCA_024762895.1 Thiotrichales bacterium | reverse complement strand
CAATAGCATGCACAAGCAACATGGTCACAATGTCTCGCAACTAAAGGACTGGTTGCACATGCCTTACCAGCTCTTTGATACCAAAATGACCGGCTTTTTCCGTGATGATGGACTGTCGGATGCCATCGGCTTCCAGTATTCGAACTGGCACGCGGATGATGCGGTGGGTGATTTCATCAACAACATCAATCATATTGCCGATAAGTGTGGCGGTGAGTGTAATGTGGTCTCGGTGATTATGGATGGAGAAAATGCCTGGGAGCATTATCCCGCCAACGGCTGGTATTTCCTTTCTTCCCTGTATAAACAGCTCGCCGCCCATCCCAGAATAGAGTTAACTACCTATCAGGATATCATCGATATGAAGATGCCCACCGCCCCGTTGACCGAGATGGTTTCGGGCAGCTGGGTGTATGGAACCTTCTCCACCTGGATTGGAGACAAAGACAAAAACAGGGCCTGGGAAATGCTGGCGGATGCCAAGAAATGCTTCGATGTCCTGGTCGAGGATGGCAGCCTGACCGGGGCCCGCCTGGAGGCCGCGGAACGGCAGCTTGCGGTTTGTGAGGGGTCGGACTGGTGCTGGTGGTTTGGGGAGTACAATCCCGAGGGTACGGTGAGTGATTTTGAGCGGCTTTATCGACGCCAGCTCGTCACCCTCTACCAACTGATGGGTGAATCGCCCCCCGAGTACCTGCGCTATAGCTTCGCTCAGGGTAGCGGAGCCCCGGCAGCCGGTGGTGTCATGCGCCATGGCAAACCCGGTGTCAACGGCGCATGAATCAGAAAATCAAGGCTGAGGTCCTGGATAAACGCCGTGCCGGCATATTGATGCATCCCACCTCGCTTCCCGCCGGGGAGGGCCTGGGGCGCCTGGGAGAAGACAGCTTTCGGTTTGTCGATTTTCTGGCCGATATCGGTGCCACGGTCTGGCAAATGCTGCCGCTGGGACCCACCCTGGAAAATCTTTCCCCTTATCAGACCCTGTCGGTTCATGCGGGCAATACCGAACTGATTAGTCTCAGAAGGTTATTTGAGTGGGGCTGGTTGTCGGAAGAGCCGGTTTGTGAAGGGCATGATGGGCAATGGCGGGGTTATCAACACGAGCAATTGTGTGCGGCACGTCGTGGTTTCATGGAGCGCGCCTCTCAGGAGGATCGTGATGCCTACAGCGCATTTGTCAGTCGACACTTTAACTGGCTAGAAGACTATGTAATGTACCAGGCCCTGAAGGTGCATCATAATGGTCTACCCTGGTGGGAGTGGGGAAAGCCTCTTAGAGATTGCGATTCCAGGGCGCTGGCTCAGGCCCAGGAAGAACTGGCCGATGAGCTGGAACAGGGGCGATTTGAACAGTTCCTGTTTTATCATCAATGGTACCAGATAAAGGATTATGCCAATCAGCGGGGTGTTTTGCTGTTTGGAGATATGCCGATCTTCGTGGCGCATGACAGTGCCGAGGTATGGGCACGGCGTGATCTATTTGATCTGGATGAGAGTGGCCATCCCCGGACAGTGGCCGGTGTACCACCAGATTATTTCTCGGAGACCGGGCAGCGATGGGGAAATCCCCAATACGACTGGGATCGCATGCAGGCCGATGGATTTATCTGGTGGAAGGAACGCCTGGCCAGTCAGCTCGAGTTATTTGACTTTATTCGCATCGATCATTTTCGAGGCTTTGAGGCCTACTGGTCTATTCCGGCTCATGAAGAAACGGCAATCAATGGTCACTGGATCAAGGCACCCGGTGAAGCCTTGTTTGATGCCCTGAAAGAACGCTATGGCGAACTGCCGTTTGTCGCAGAAGATCTGGGCATAATTACACCCGAGGTGGATGCATTACGTGAGCGCTATGGCCTTCCGGGTATGAAAATACTGCAGTTTGCCTTTGGCAGCGGTCCTGAAAACCCCTATCTTTGCCATAACCATGAAAAAAATACCGTGGTCTATACCGGCACCCATGACAATAATACTACCCTGGGCTGGATCGAAAGCAGTACACCAGAATTAGTCAATGAGATCATGGACTATCTGGGTAAGCCCGTGGAACCTATGCCCTGGCCCATCATTCGAACAGCCCTGGCCTCGGTAGCTAAGCTGGCGGTTATTCCCCTTCAGGATATACTGGCCCTGGATGGACGGCATCGAATGAATACACCAGGCACCTCAGAAGGAAACTGGGAATGGCGCTTTGACTGGGACTGGGTTAATGATGAGACGCGTCGCAGGATGTCGCACCTCATTGAGCTCTATGGCAGGAAGTGAACAAAATGTATCTCCTGTGGTTCTGATCCTCTGGGCTTGAGGCAAAAAGAGTTGGCCGGTTATAGTGGTTCAAGTCTTGGATCTATCAGATTGGGCCTGGTATGCCGTTGATCGATCTGCACATACCCTTAGGCGTCCTCGATCAGGAGCATCAGGATGAACTGGCCCAGGGGCTACTGCAGTCCCTGATGCTTTGCGAACATGCCATTGATAACCCGCGGGCACAATCCATCAACTGGATCTATATTCATGAACATGCGCCCGAAAAGGTGTATGTCGCCGGTCAGAAAAAAAACAAACCACATTACCGTGTCGAGGTTACGCTGCTGGAAGGCATGATGTCACAGGAAACCAGGGAGCTGATCGCAAGGGATATGACACGGAAAATCCTGCAGGCCGAGGGAACAGCAGACAATGCCATGAATGCCAGCCGTATCTGGATTTTATTCCATGACATGCCCGATGGTAGCTGGGCCTCGGGAGGTAGAATCTACGGGTTGAGTGACCTGATGAAGTATATCGAAGGGGGCACTTCTTAATCGTAGGTCAGGCCAGTAACAGGGCGGCACTGATGGCTAATCCTTCCACCACGATGCTCAGGATCGTGAGTTTGATGGCCGTCTTGAGCCGCTGTGGCTGATCGGCATTCCAGATCAGGAGCATACCGGCGGCTAAGCTAATAGGGGCGGCGATCAGGCCTAGCAGGGCGGTTTCTGGCAGGAGACCTTTCAGTGTAAATGCCAGCAGAAAACCATAGGCCAACAGGGCGATGACTAAGTAGACCCAACGTGCTCGATTAGTGCCCAGACGCACTACCCAGTGATGCTTCCCAGCCAGGGTATCTGCCTTCAGGTCAGGAAACTGATTGATATATAGCAGATTGGTTACCAGCAGGGCATAGGGGAAACCCGCGTAGAGGGGGAGCAGGCTCAGTTCACCACGTTGGACAAAATCGGCCCCCTGGGGAATCAGAATTCCAAACCCCAGGGCAACACTGAGTTCGCCCAGGCCGCGGCTATTCAGCATTAAGGGCGGGGCGGAATAGGCCCATCCGATCAAAAGCCCGACCAGGCCGATGAAGATCAGTTCGAAACCGGATAAATACGCCAGGATCAGGCCTATAACAATCGTGCCGGAAAAAAGAGCCAGTCCATAGTGCAGGGTCTGTTTAGGCGTCAGTACGCCGTTCTGAATAAAACGGCTGCCGCCCGTAAAGGGGAACAGGCGTTCGGTATTGGTGGCATCGGTGCCATTGAGGTGATCGTAATAGTCATTCAGCACGTTGATGCCGGCATGCGCCAGGATGGCGCCAATCAGGGTCAGGAATGCGGTCAGGGGATTGATGGGTAGCTGGCTGTATTCGATGGTGGCCAGCCCGATGAGAACCGGCAGGACACTGGCAATCAGAAAGGGCGGCCGTGTTGCCGCGACATAGCGGGCAGCGCCCTTAACGGTAGAGGGGGTGGGTTCACCTGCTAGGGGGGGATTAACGGTATTGGCAACCATGTCGAACCTCTTTGTTATTATCGGATTATCATACTGATATCATGAAGAGCTGTCACAAGACCCATGAAAAATAATATGTTTTCAAACCTCCCTGATACCTTAGACCAGGAGTTGATAGAACCGCTCATCGAGCATTCAGCGTTCAGGCTGGAGCGGATTGTCTCCAGGGCGCACGCGACGCCAAAAGGAGAATGGTATGATCAACCGAATGATGAATGGGTGATGCTGCTCAAGGGCTCTGCGGGCCTCCTGTATGAGGGACATGTTGAGCCCATCAGGCTAACCACGGGTGATCATCTTTTGATCCCGGCCCATGTCAGGCACCGTGTGGAGTGGACCGACGAAACTGAAGAGACCGTCTGGCTTGCCCTGCATTATTCTCCGTTAGAGGACCATAGACTTGAATAGTATTCGGGAATACCTGTTACCAGAGGATATTCTTGCTGTTGAACTGCAACTGATCGTGATCGGCGTGCTGATCGGTGCGTTCATCGCAGGCTGGTTGATGCACCGTCAGGCGCGGTCAAGGCAGGCGCAACTGGAAAAGAGTCATCAACTGGAACAGGAGCAACTGGGTACCGAACTGCATCAGTTCAAGGCGTCTTTACATGAATCTGAGCAGCGTATCGACGAACTCATCGCTGAGTCTGAACACAGGGCGCGGGCACTCGCCAATAATGAGACCGAGAAGGCCAGGCTGGAAGAAAAACTGGCCGCCACAGAAAAATCGGAACAGAGGCTTGAGCAGGTGCAGATGGAATTGCGGCAGGAGATTCATGCGCTGGAGAAATCGGCCATAAGTGATAAATCCGCGCTTGCAAAACTTAATACCCGGCTTGAAGAGCAGCAGCGCCATAATGAAGACAAGTTACGGGAACTGGAAAACGCGCGTAAACGGATGACGACCGAGTTTGAAAACCTGGCCAATAGAATCCTGGAAGAAAAGGGGCGTCGATTTGAAGAACAAAACCGGCGCAGTATTGATGAAGTCCTGAAACCGGTCAGACAGCAGCTCACCGATTTTCGTAGTCGTGTCGATGAGATCTATACCCAGGATACCCGGGAGCGTTCTTCACTCAAGGAGCAGTTAAAACAATTGCAGGACCTGAATCAGCAGATGAATGAGGAGGCTCGCAACCTGACACGGGCCCTCAAGGGCGATAAAAAGACCCAGGGTAACTGGGGCGAGCTGGTCCTGGAGCGGGTGCTGGAACAATCCGGGCTGCGCAAGGGCAGGGAATATGAAGTCCAGGGCAGCTTTCGCGACAGTGAAGGCAGACTGTTGCGCCCGGATGTCATCATCCATCTGCCCGAGAGCAAGGACGTCATCGTGGATTCCAAGGTCTCTCTCGTCGCTTATGACGATTATGTTCGAGCAGACTCCGAGTCGGCACAACAGGAGGCCTTGCAGGCCCTGGTGCTGGCGGTCAGGACCCATATCGACGGGCTGAGTCAGAAGAACTATGAAGACCTGAAGGGGGTGAATTCACTGGATTTTGTCCTTATGTTCATGCCTATTGAGCCGGCCTTTGTGGCGGCCTTTAAGTCTGACCCAGAGCTATTTTCCAAGGCCTTTGAACGCAAGATCGTAGTGGTCACGCCGACCACATTGCTGGCCACCCTAAGAACCATCGAAAATATCTGGCGTTTTGAACGCCAGAATGAGAACGCACGTCGAATCGCTGAACGTGCAGGCGCTGTGTACGACAAACTTCGAGGCTTTCTGGAAGATTATGAAAAGATTGGCCAGCAACTGGGTACGGTCCAGAATACCTATCAGCAGGCCCGAAATAAGCTGGTCGAGGGCAGGGGTAATCTGATCAAGCAGGCCGAAAATTTTGTGGATCTGGGGGTTAAGGTCAAAAAGACCCTGCCCCAGACCCTGGTGGACGATGCCATGCTTGAGGACCAGGACAAGGGTTGATTGGCCCAGTTATTGGGTCTCAATCACCCTTACGGCTGTTGTCAGCCAGGCGTACCCTGCTTTATATCGCGACCAGTTCCAGGCCCAGGTCGCCTCGAATGTCATTGGCGAATCGTAGTCCGACGGGATGCAGGTGGTCCTTCTCAATCTGGTCCAGACAGACCGCCATCATCAGGGCCGATTTTTTAAAATCCGTATTGTGATTGAATAAGACCGAGATCAGAAAAAAGGCCTGATCCTCATTCAAGAGCTGGTCTTCAATGAGATGCTGGATATGGGCCTGGGCAACCTCAAAGACCTTGATCCTATTTGCCTGATTGCTGGCCTCAAAACCTGGGAGCGAATCACTCAGTTTCTGTAGTATGTCCTCGTGTGTCATCGGGTACCTCGTCCTTTCCCTGCTAGGGTGTTGATGCATCTTACGGCCTTAGTACAAGGCATCAAGACAAGGTTCAGGGTATGGCGTTCCCGGATAAGTGATTGGCGCCCCATGTCGAAAATCACAGCAGGATAAGGTCTTTAGGATCGTGGTTCGGGCGCTGAGAACCAGAGTTGGTGCCGGAGGTCGGACTCGAACCGACACGATGTTGCCATCGCGGGATTTTGAATCCCGTGCGTCTACCAATTTCGCCACTCCGGCAGGAGAGGCTGGCTATTCTAAAGAAATAACTCCCAGCTGGAAAGCCATGATTCTCGCCTGAGCATCCGCTTCCTGCTAGTATCGCGCGCCATGCAACTGAGTGATTTCCATTTTGACCTGCCTGCAGAGTTGATTGCACAAAGCCCCCTGGAAGGGCGTGCGGACAGTCGGCTACTTCATTTGTCGGCCGATGGTGGGCTACACGACAGGCAGTTTCGTGAGGTGGTCGATCTGTTGCAGCCCGGTGATCTCCTGGTGGTGAATAATACCCGAGTGATCCCCGCCAGATTGTTTGGTCAGAAGGCTACCGGTGGCAGAGTCGAGATACTGATCGAGCGAATTCTCGATGAAACCAGCCTCCTGGCCCATATTCGATCCAGCAAGTCTCCAAAACCCGGTACCCGGATACGCATTGAAGGGGGCGCCGAGTTTGAGATGCTCGAACGCAAAGGCAGTCTGTTTCATCTGCGGCTGACCGAGGAGACGAGTATCTGGTCGGTACTCGAGGCACATGGGCATATGCCCCTGCCGCCCTATATCGACCGAGAGGACCAGCCTGCCGACCGGGAACGCTATCAGACGGTTTTTGCCAGCAAGCGAGGTGCCGTAGCCGCCCCTACGGCAGGTTTGCATTTTGATGAAGCGACCCTTGAGGCACTCAGTGCCAGGGGCATAGAGCAGGCCCATGTCACACTCCATGTGGGGGCCGGTACCTTCCAGCCCGTGCGGGTAGAGAATATCGATGAGCATGTCATGCATGCCGAATATGTCGAGGTATCTCAGGAGGTCTGCGATCAGGTCAGGGCCTGTCATGAACGAGGTGGCCGGGTGGTGGCCGTGGGAACCACCTCGGTGCGTAGTCTTGAGACCGCGGCCCGGGAGGGTGAATTACGGCCCTATCAGGGCGATACACGTCTGTTCATTACTCCGGGGTTTGAGTTTCGGGTGGTAGATGTACTCATTACTAATTTTCACCTGTCGGAATCTACGTTACTCATGTTGGTGTCGGCCTTTGGTGGTTATGAGGCCGTCATGAAGGCCTACCGGCATGCGGTGGAGCAGAAATACCGTTTTTTTAGTTATGGTGATGCGATGTTGATAGAGCGAGCCTGATGGAATTTAAACTCATAAAGAATGATCGGGGCGCACGTCGTGGTCGATTACGATTTGAACGTGGAGAGGTAGAGACCCCGGCATTCATGCCCGTCGGTACCTATGGCACGGTCAAGGCCATGACCCCAGAGGAGCTTCGCGATATAGGGGCCCAGATCATCCTGGGCAATACCTTCCACCTGATGCTGCGGCCAGGTACCGAAATCATTGAGCAACACGGTGATCTGCACGACTTCATGCACTGGGAGGGGCCCATCCTGACCGATTCGGGTGGGTTTCAGGTCTTTAGCCTGGCCAAGATGCGCAAGATCACCGAGGAAGGGGTTCGTTTTAAGTCACCCATAGATGGTAGTGAGGTTCATCTTACCCCAGAGATCTCCATGGAAGTCCAGAGAAAGCTGGGATCGGATATCGTCATGATCTTCGACGAATGTACCCCCTATCCGGCAACCGAAGAGCAGGCCAGCGAGTCCATGGCGCTTTCTCTGCGCTGGGCCGAGCGCAGCAAACAGGCCCATGCCGATAATTCATCGGCGCTCTTTGGCATCGTCCAGGGCGGCATGTATGAGAATCTACGCAGTGAGTCTGCCGAAGGCCTGAAGGCCATTGGCTTTGATGGCTATGCCATTGGAGGGCTTTCTGTGGGTGAGCCCCTGGAAGAGCGCAATGCCGTGCTGGATGTGACCACCCCCCAGTTGCCGACGGATAGACCCCGTTACCTGATGGGTGTGGGTAAGCCCGAAGATATTATTGAAGCGGTCAGGCGGGGCGTGGACATGTTTGACTGCGTGATTCCCACACGCAATGCACGGACGGGGTTTTTGTATACCCGTTATGGGCTGCTGCGTATTCGAAATAGCCGTTTCTCCGATGATACGCGCCCTGTAGACGAGACCTGTGATTGTTATACCTGTCGCAATTACAGTCGTAGCTACCTGAGACACCTGGATAAATGCGGTGAAATACTCGGCTCGAGGCTGAATACCATCCATAACCTATTTTACTATCAGCGGCTGATGCGTGAGATCCGTGAGGCCATCGACGATGATCGTTTTGAGGAATATGCACGGTCCTTTTACGAGGACCAGGCCCGAGGGGTGCAGTGATTACGCACCCTGAAGGTAAATAAGAGAAAACCCGCGTCGACCTATGTCATAATACGCGCCCTGAAATAATCCTTAAATTTCCACTGGAGTTTGATAGATGAGTTTCTTTGTTAGCGATGCCCTGGCTGAAGGCGCTGCACCGGCACCGGGTGCGGGTGGTCTGGATTTCCTGATCATGGTGGTGCTGTTTTTTGCCATTATGTATTTCATGATTATTCGTCCCCAGAATAAAAAGGCCAAGGAACATAAAAAGCTGCTAGAGGCCCTGCAAAAAGGCGATGAAGTCGTTACCCAGGGCGGTTTTATGGGCAAGATCACCGATAAGAGTGATGATGCTGTGACACTAGAAGTCAGCGAAGGGGTTGAAATGAAGGTCCAGACGCATGCCATTACTGGTGTTCTGCCTAAAGGCACGCTGAAAAAGAGCTAGGTAAGCCTCAATGATGAATCAATATCCTGCGTGGAAGTATGCGCTGATTATACTCGTGCTGATAGTGGGGGCGATCTATGCCATGCCCAACCTCTATCCGAATGACCCTGCGGTACAGATCTCTTCACGACATGGTGAGGTGACCTCGGCACTGGAGTCCCAGGTCAGGGATATCCTTGAATCTCAGGGTATGGCATTCAAGAGTATGGAATTTGCCGAAGAAAAACTACTGGTGCGTTTTAATGATACCGAAACGCAGCTCAAGGCGATGGATGTCATACAGTACGGTGTGGGTAATGAATATGTTGCCGCTGTCAACCTCGCCCCCAGCACGCCAGCCTGGTTGCGTAGCCTGGATGCCAAGCCCATGTACCTGGGCCTGGATCTGCGTGGCGGTGTGCACTTCCTGATGGAAGTGGATATGGAGGCAGCGATCAGCAAGGCCATGTCTCGATACGAAGGGGAGTTTCGTACCTTTCTGCGCGGCAAGAAGATTCGTTATCTTGGGGTTGCGGCAGAACCCAATGATGTACTAATCAAGTTCCGTGATATCGAGACCCGTGATGTGGCCCTGGAGGCGATCAGAGAGGAATATCGCAGCGACCTGCAGTATGAAGATGATCAGGATGGAGAGACCGCCCTGATCAGAATTACATTGAGCGAACAGGCCCAGCGCGAGATACAGGACTTTGCCCTGAAACAGAACATCACCACCCTGCGCAAGCGTGTTAATGAGCTGGGTGTGGCCGAACCCGTGATCCAGCGTCAGGGGCAGAACCGCATCGTTGTCCAGCTACCTGGTGTGCAGGACACGGCCCGGGCCAAGGATATCCTGGGTGCCACGGCAACCCTTGAATTCCGCATGGTCTACGAAAAAGGGGACCCCTATGCCGCCCAGGCTTCCGGGCGTGTACCGCCTCAGGCGAGGCTCTACCGGGAGCGTAATGGCAATCCCGTTCTGCTCAAGCGCCAGGTGATGCTGACCGGGGATTACATCACCAACGCAGCGTCAACGCTGGATGAAAACGGACGTCCCTCGGTCTCCATTACCCTGGATGGCAAGGGCGCTAGTCGTTTTAGCAAGGTTACAGCAGAGAACATCAAAAAGCTGATGGCTGTGGTGTTCATCGAGACCAAGACGATTACCACCCTGGTCGATGGTGTGGCGGAACGAAAAACAGTAAAGACCGAAGAGGTCATCAATATTGCGCGCATACAGTCACAGCTCAGCAAGCGTTTCCAGATCACAGGCCTGGATAGTAGTAAAGAAGCCCATAATCTGGCTCTGTTATTGCGGGCCGGAGCACTGGCTGCACCCATGCAGATTATCGAGGAACGTACCGTAGGTCCGAGTCTGGGGCAGGAAAACATCGACCAGGGCTTTAAGTCAGTCGTTATTGGCTTTGTGCTGGTGCTGATCTTTATGGCGGTCTATTACCGGGTTTTTGGTCTGGTGGCCAATCTGGCCCTGGCCTTCAACCTGGTGTTGATTGTCGCAGCCCTGTCGATTATGCAGGCCACACTCACCATGCCTGGTATCGCGGGTATCGTACTCACGGTCGGTATGGCGGTCGATGCCAATGTCCTGATCTATGAGCGTATTCGAGAAGAATTACGTAATGGTGTGTCGCCTCAGACTGCTATCTATTCCGGTTATGAAAAGGCCTTCTCGACCATTGCAGATGCGAACGTAACCACCCTGATAGCAGCGATTGTGCTGTTTGCCTTTGGCACAGGGCCTATCAAGGGCTTTGCCGTGACTTTGTCCCTAGGGATCGTCTCTTCTATGTTTACCGCGATTGTCGGTACCCGCGGAGTAATTAACCTGATATATGGCGGTCATAGACGGGTGAAAAAGCTTTCGATAGGAGGCGTATGATGATGAAGAAGAAGCAGATTAACTTTATGGGCTATAGCAAATATGCCATAATTTTCTCGACGCTGCTGATCCTCTTATCAATAGCTTCGTTGTTTACTCGTGGGCTGAATCTGGGTATCGATTTTACCGGCGGAACCATCATTGAGGTGGGTTATGAACAACCGGTCGATCTGGGGCCTGTCAGGGCCGCGTTAGAGCAATCTGGATACGGGAACTCAGTAGTACAGCACTTTGGAACGGCACGTGATGTACTGATACGCCTGGCTCCCCAGGAGGGAGAGGCCCAGGCCCGTGTAGCCGATGAGATCCTGCGGACTCTTAAGACGTCATCACAGGGTGGACAGGTTGAGATGCGGCGTGTGGAATTTGTTGGACCACAGGTTGGAGAAGAACTGCGTGATCAGGGTGGCCTGGCGATACTATTCGCCCTGTTTGGGATCCTGATCTATGTGGCCTTGCGTTTTGAATATCGTTTCTCCCTCGGTGCTATAGCCGCCCTTATGCATGATGTCATTATCACCATCGGGTTCTTTTCCCTGTTTAGTATTGAGTTTGATCTTACGGTACTGGCAGCGATCCTGGCAGTTATCGGTTATTCCCTGAATGATACGATCGTGGTATTCGATCGTATTCGAGAGAATTTCCGGAAATTACGTAAGGCGACTCCCCTTGAGGTCATGAATGGCTCCATCAATCAGACCCTTGCTCGTACCCTGGTTACGTCATTGACGACCCTCCTGGTACTAACAGCCCTGTTTTTACTGGGTGGTGAGGTCATTCACTCCTTTGCGCTGGCGCTGATCATCGGCGTGGTAGTAGGTACTTACTCATCGATCTATGTGGCCAGTTCTCTGGTACTCAAGCTGGGTGTCAGTAAGGTGGATCTCATGCCGGTGCAAAAGGAAGAGCTCGATGACCGTCCTTGATGCTGAAAGTATGAAAGAATAAAAAAAGGCCGCATAAAGCGGCCTTTTTTGTTGCTCTAGTGGGCTTTTTTGATCTCGTCCATGGGGTCGGACTCATTGAGGCTGGGGATGATGCGACAAATGGGGTTTTTTCGTTGGCTATCACAGCTCTCCTGATCGACCCTGCTCAAGGTGAGATAGGCCCATCCAATGGCGATCAACCAAAGAGTGGCGCCGAGTCCAACCGTCCCCCAGCTAACCCCTTCGGCGTTCAGTGGTCCGCCCATCAGACCGTAAACCAGGCTGAATAGACCGGTTAACCAGAAGACACCTATGGGGGCCGCACAACACCCTGCACATCCATAGCGGCATACAGCAAGAGGAGGGGTTACCGCGGCTATCAGGTATTTTTTCATCCAATTTCCCCATTTTGGTCAGCCAGTAACTGACTCTTTGTGACTTTGGTACAAAATCTATTAATAGGTGTATACCATAAATTAATCACAAAGCAAGTCGGGTTAATGAAAATTATTCTTTTATGGCGGGCCTGATGGCCTTCAGCATAGCCGAATGCACTTTGATGCCTCCCGCCAGGATGTTCCCGTTTTTCATATAGTTAGATTGTCCATCCAGGTCGGAAACGATGCCTCCTGCCTCTCGAATGAGGAGAATGCCGGCAGCCATATCCCAGGGGTTCAGGCCGAACTCCCAGAAACCATCGAGTCGACCTGCCGCTACATAGGCCAGATCCAGTGCTGCTGATCCGGCACGCCTGACGCCTGCAGTTCCTGGCAGAAGAACGCGCATGGTCTTCAGGTAGCGTTCCAGGTCTTGCTCTTCGCGGAAGGGGATGCCAGTGCCCAGTAAGGCACCATCGAGATTACGTATCCCCGAGACGCGAATACGGCGGCCATTCAGGGCCGCACCATTGCCTTTGGAGGCGGTGAATAATTCCTGTTTAAAGGGATCGTACACGACGGCCTGATCAAGTGTGTCGCGATAGTTCAGGGCTATTGATACGGCGTACTGAGGAAAGCCATGGAGGAAATTGGTTGTTCCATCCAGAGGATCGATGATCCACTGATATTCGTTACCTTCCTGGGCGCCGCTTTCCTCGGCCAGGATGCCATGTTGGGGATAGGCCCGTTTAATCACGCGAATAATGGCTTCTTCTGCCATTCGGTCGACTTCAGATACCCAGTCGTTTCGAGACTTGGTTTCAATAGTGAGGGTGTCGATTCGATCCACGTTGCGGGTAATGATATCACCGGCAGCGCGAGCGGCCTTCACCGCGATATTCAGCATCGGGTGCATGGGTTGGCATCCTGTTTGTTAAAGAAGAAATTCAGCATCAAATGATATCAGAAAAGCAAGATTGAGACAGGATCCTGGTGCTGATCTTTAGCGAAATCCAAGTCCTGTTTAAGGTAAAATCTCCAGATGATCAATTCAGACATCGCTCAACAAATTAAGATTGTACTGGTAGATACCTCACACCCGGGAAACATCGGGGCGGCTGCCCGTGCCCTGAAAACGATGGGGCTGGCCAGGCTTGCCCTGGTCACCCCGCAGGTCTATCCCAGTGCGGAGGCAACGGCACGTGCATCCGGAGCCGATGATGTGCTGGCTCAGGCCGAGGTGTTTGAGACCCTGGAGGAGGCCATCGCTGACTGCCGCCTTGTACTGGGGACTAGTGCCAGGCTGCGTAGCCTCAAGTGGCCCCAGTTAAACCCCAGAGAGTCTGCCGACAGGGTGCTGGCTGAGGTGGGGCAGGGGCGTATTGCCATTGTGTTTGGACGTGAGCGGGTGGGGCTGACGAATGAAGAACTGGCCTTATGTCATTACCTGGTGAACATACCGTCTAACCCCGATTACAGTTCGTTGAATCTTGCTGCTGCTGTACAGATACTCTGTTATGAGCTATCGATGCAAAGCGGTGGTGCAGAGCCGTCTCATTCGGAGGAACTGGGCGCATTACCAGTAGATCAGGATGAAATGGAGCGCCTCTATGGACATTTTGAATCGGCCCTGATCGAACTGGATTTCCTGGATCCTGACAATCCCAAGCATCTGATGCGTCGATTACGAAGGCTATTTAATCGTGTGCGACCCACGCAGAACGAAGTCAATATTCTGCGTGGTATCCTGACGGCGGCTCAACGTTGTTGTCGAGTTGCTGGAAAGTAATGATTTGCTAGGGGTTTTTTGTTACTGCCCGGGTACATCGTTATACTCCCCATTTTACAGATCACTAGGATGTTTCCTCACTTATGTTCAGCCGCATCAAAGAAGATATCTCCTGCGTATTCGAGCGTGATCCTGCTGCACGTAATTCTCTGGAGGTCCTGCTAACTTATCCTGGTGTGCACGCCGTGATTGGACATCGTTTTGCTCATGGACTCTGGAGCAGTGGTCTGAAGATCCTGGCCCGTATGGTTTCAAATATTGTGCGGTGGTTGACGGGCATCGAGATTCATCCCGGGGCGCAGATTGGCAGACGTTTTTTCATAGATCATGGTATGGGCGTGGTGATTGGAGAAACGGCTGAGATTGGAGATGATTGCACCATCTATCATGGCGTTACCCTGGGGGGGACCAGCTGGGAAAAGGGCAAGCGTCACCCAACGCTGGGAGATGGCGTGGTAATCGGCGCAGGAGCCAAGGTTCTGGGGCCGATCAAGGTCTCGGATTGCGCTCGCATAGGTTCTAATGCGGTGGTATTGAAGGATGTGCCCTGCGAGGCCACAGTGGTAGGTATTCCGGGACGGGTTATCGCTCCGCATAGTAAAGTGAGGGAGCCCAAGGAAAGACCGCATCGTGCCGCTATGGAAAAGAAAATGGGCTTTGACGCCTATGGGCTCACGCAGGACATGCCCGACCCCGTGTCCAATGCCATTAATGGCATCCTTGATCATATCCATGCCATGGATGAACGCCTGATCCAGACCAGTTGTGCGGTCAAGAAGATGGGGGGCGATGTTGATGATTGCGGCCTTCCGGAGATCAGGGCCGAGGATATTGAAGGAATTTCAGAGTCTGCAGAAGAGGGTGCTGAAGTCGACTCAAAAGAATAGTGATAATACTTGACTATTTCTCTAGGGTATTGGTAGGATATGTCCGCCTATCCCGAGGAGTACAGGTATGAGACTAACAACCAAAGGTCGATATGCGGTTACCGCGATCCTGGATCTTGCAATTCACAATGATCAGGGCCCGATCTCACTGGCTGAGATATCAGCCCGCCAGAGTATCTCATTGTCTTATCTGGAGCAACTATTTGCCAGCCTCAGGCGCAAGGGCCTGGTTGCCAGTACGCGTGGCCCGGGTGGTGGCTATTCCCTTAACAGCCCCGCCGATGAAATCTCGATTGCTGATGTGATCAGTGCCGTTGATGAGAAGCTCGATACCATGAAATGTGGTGGCTCGGCAGACTGTCAGAACAATTCACGTTGCCTGACCCATGATCTCTGGTGTGACCTGAGCTCGCAGATTCAGAGTTTCCTTTCGGACATCACCCTGGGCAACCTGATGTCTCGAAATGGTGTCAAAGACGTGGCCAACCGCCAGGATAAGGCAGTTCAGCAGGCCCTGATACAGCAGACTGCAGGCAATTTTGGAAGCGGATTACTCGGTGAAAAGGCCAAGTAAGTCTATTCACCAGGACCAAAGGCGTACTATTTATGAACAATCTTAAATTACCCATTTATCTGGATTACTCCGCAACTACCCCGGTGGATGAGCGTGTCGCCAAGAAAATGGCCGAATACCTCACCATTGACACGACCTTCGGAAATCCCGCCTCGCGTAGTCATAAGTTTGGCTGGGAGGCGGAAGAGGCCGTGGAATTGGCCCGCAAGCAGGTGGCTGACCTGATTAATGCCGATCCCCGTGAAATTGTTTGGACCTCCGGTGCCACAGAATCGGATAATCTGGCTATCAAGGGCGCAGCCCATTTCTACAAGAAAAAGGGTAAGCACATCGTTACCCTGAAGACCGAACACAAGGCCGTTCTGGATACCTGCCGACAGCTGGAGCGTGAAGGCTACGAGGTGACTTATCTGGATCCCGAGCCCAATGGCCTGCTGGACCTGGAAAAATTCAAGACGGCCCTGCGTGAAGACACGATCATTGCCTCAATCATGCATGTCAACAACGAGATTGGCGTAATTCAGGATATCGCTGCGATCGGGGAGATTTGTCGTGAGAACAAGGTCATTTTCCATGTGGATGCAGCACAGAGTGCCGGTAAGGTGCCCATCGATCTTCAGGAAATGAAGGTCGACCTGATGAGTTTCTCCGCGCATAAGATCTATGGCCCCAAAGGTGTAGGTGCCCTGTATGTACGCCGTAAGCCTCGCATTCGCCTGGAGGCCCAGATGCATGGTGGTGGTCACGAACGCGGTATGCGTTCGGGTACACTGGCGACCCACCAGCTCGTAGGTATGGGCGAGGCATTTCGTATTGCCAAGGAGGAAATGGCCGCTGAGAATGAGCGTATACTCAGCCTGCGCAATCGCCTGTTGAAGGGCTTCGAGGGCATGGAAGAGGTCTATGTGAATGGTGACCTAGAGCATCGTGTGGCTGGCAACCTGAATATCAGTTTCAATTTCGTCGAGGGTGAAAGTCTGATCATGGCCGTGCGCAATATTGCCGTATCCAGTGGTTCGGCCTGTACCTCGGCCTCGTTAGAACCCAGTTACGTGTTGCGTGCCCTGGGGCGCAATGATGAGCTGGCACATAGTTCACTACGTTTCAGCATCGGTCGCTTCACCACGGCCGAGGAAATTGATTACACTATTGAGTATGTTCGTAACGCGGTTGAGAAGCTCCGCGAACTGTCTCCCCTCTGGGATATGTTCCAGGAAGGCATCGATCTCAATACCGTTGAATGGGCTGCGCACTAGCGCAAGAGGAGCAAAATCATGGCTTATAGTGAAAAGGTACTCGATCATTACGAAAATCCCCGCAATGTTGGTAATTTCGATAATGACGATCAGTCGGTAGGTACTGGTATGGTCGGTGCTCCGGCCTGTGGTGACGTCATGCGTCTGCAGATCAAGGTCAATGATGAGGGTGTCATTGAAGATGCCAAGTTCAAGACCTATGGCTGCGGTTCTGCCATTGCTTCATCCAGTCTGTTGACCGAGTGGGTCAAGGGCAAGACCCTCGATGAAGCTGGTGAAATCAAGAATTCACAGATTGCTGAAGAACTCGAGCTGCCGCCTGTTAAGGTGCATTGCTCGGTGCTGGCGGAAGATGCCATCAAGGCAGCGATCAACGATTACAAGTCCAAGAAATAGACCGATACGAATTGACGGAGTTTATTGATGGCCATCTCTTTGACAGAAAAAGCTGCTAACCATATCCAGGGGTTTCTGGATCAGCGTGGCAAGGGCATCGGCCTGCGCCTGGCTGTGAAGACCTCCGGATGCTCAGGAATGGCCTATGTCATGGAGTTCGTTGATGAGCTGGAAGAGGGTGACGAGGTCTTTGAAGACCGCGGTATCAAGGTCATCATTGATCCTAAGAGCCTTGTTTATCTGGATGGTACCGAGATTGATTTTGCTAAAGAAGGCCTCAATGAGGGCTTTAAATTCAGCAATCCCAATGAGAAAGATCGTTGTGGCTGTGGTGAGAGCTTTACGGTCTAATCATTACAATGGCTATCGATCTCGATTTCTCCAGGAGCTATTTCGAGCTGTTTGGTCTGCCTGAATCCTTCGAAGTAGATACAGCGATAATGGCTGATCGCTACCGAGCGATGCAGACCGAATTGCATCCCGATCGTTATGCCAGTTCCAGTGAGCAGGAGCGCCGGTTATCGGTTCAGGGCGCCTCCTGGATCAATGAGGCCTATGAGACCCTTAAAGACCCCCTCAGTCGTGCACGCTATTTACTGCAGCTCAAAGGTATAGATATCGATGCGGACAAGGATATGTCCTCAGATCCTGATTTTCTTATGCAGCAAATCGAATTACGCGAACAACTGGAGCAAATAGAGTCTGAAGCTGACCCATTGTCTGCACTGGATCGAGTGGCCGCTGACATTCGTTCATGGAATCATGATCTCCGCAGCCAGTTTGCGGCTGCCTTTGAGCAGAAAGACCTCGCTACTGCGCGACAAACGGTTTTAAAGATGCAGTTTTTTAATCGTCTGTTTGATGAGTTAAGGCGAAAAGAAGAGCAGCTTGAAGAGTCCCTGATGTGAATGCCCGGGCATTCACTTCGTTCTGATTACCGGATTTAATCCTATGGCCTTGTTACAGATCTCCGAACCTGGAATGTCCACCAAGCCTCATGAGCACAGGCTGGCAGCAGGTATCGACCTGGGTACCACTAATTCCCTGGTGGCCACCGTACGTAGTGGCGTTCCGGCTACACTGACAGATGCCGAGGGAGACTACCTACTGCCTTCTGTCGTTCGCTACCTGTCTAGTGGAGAGGCCATTGTGGGTTCCAGGGCCAGGCAGGCAGCCGCTGATGATCCGTACAACACCATCGCTTCGATCAAACGGCTCATGGGACGCGGCAGGGAAGATGTGACAACCCTGGCTGGACGTATGCCTTACCACTTTGTTGATGAAGAGAATACAGTTCCGCGTATTCACACGGCAGCGGGTGATTTTACTGCCATGCAGGTCTCGGCAGATATCCTCAGGGTTCTCAAACAACGCGCAGAAGACAGCCTCGGTGGTGACCTGTCCGGTGTCGTAATAACCGTGCCTGCCTATTTTGATGATGCACAACGACAGGCGACCAAGGATGCGGCCACCCTGGCTGGACTGAACGTCTTCAGGCTACTCAATGAGCCGACGGCAGCCGCAGTAGCCTATGGCCTGGATAAGGGGGCTGAAGGCATAGTTGCTGTGTATGACCTGGGTGGCGGGACCTTTGATATCTCAATCCTGAGACTCAACAAAGGCGTCTTTGAGGTACTGTCCACCGGTGGTGATAGCGCCCTGGGGGGGGATGACTTTGATCATGCCCTGGCTGAGTGGATGATCGAGCAACTGGGGGTTACTGACACCTCGGATCCCAAATTAATGCGACGTATTCTTAATGCGGCGCATGAGGCCAAACTGGCCCTGAGTGATAGTCTGGAAACACGGATCAGCGTGGAGTTGGCCGATGGCGAACGCCGTGAGTTATCGGTCAGTCGCGAACAGCTGAATAAATTAATCGATCCACTGATTAACAAGACGGTCATGGCCTGTCGCAGGGCACTGCGGGATGCTGACGTAACGGCAGGCGAGGTGCTGGATGTCGTCATGGTGGGGGGATCGACACGCGTACCACGAGTACGTGAACGTATCAGCGAGTTTTTTGGCAGGCCAGCCCTGGTGGATATTGATCCCGATCAGGTCGTCGCCATCGGTGCGGCTATCCAGGCAGATATCCTGGCAGGCAACAAACCCGATGAGGAGATGTTACTCCTGGACGTCATTCCCCTGTCGCTGGGTATCGAGACCATGGGCGGGCTGACCGAGAAAATCATCCCTCGTAATACCACCATACCCGTGGCGCGTGCCCAGGAGTTCACCACCTTTAAGGACGGTCAGACAGCCATGAGTATTCATGTGGTGCAGGGGGAGCGGGAGGTTGTGGATGAATGCCGTTCCCTGGCCCGGTTTACCCTGCGCGAAATACCCCCCATGGTGGCAGGGGCCGCGCGTATTCGTGTCACCTTCCAGGTCGATGCCGATGGTTTACTCAATGTCGAGGCTCGGGAGGAGACGAGTGGTGTATCGGCTAATGTGGAGGTCAAACCTTCTTACGGCCTGACGGATTCTGAGATTGAGCATATGCTAATGGATTCGATGGCTCATGCGCGTGACGATATGCAGGCCCGTGCACTGCGGGAACAACAGGTAGAGGCTGATCGCGTCATCGAGGCGATTCAGGCGGCATTACACAAGGATGGCGGCGAGTTGCTGAGTACTGACGAGCGTGGATTAATTGAATCTGCACGGGATAACCTGATTGAGCGGCGTAATGGTAGCGATATTGGGGCTATCAAGGAGGCCATAAAGGCAGTAGAGTCCGCCAGTGAGGAGTATGTTGCACGTCGTATGAATAAGAGTGTCCAGTCAATGATGGCGGGACATAAGGTCGAAGAGTTCGAATAAGGGTTACTCCATGCCACAGATAATTTTTCTTCCTCACGAAGAGCTTTGCCCCGATGGGGCCGTTTTTGATGCCGAACCTGGCACCACCATTTGTGATGCCGCGTTGAAGAACGGGATTGAGATAGAACACGCCTGCGAAAAGTCCTGTGCCTGTACCACCTGTCACGTGTATGTTCGTGAAGGTTTTGATTCCATTGAAGAATCTACCGAGGATGAGGATGATCTGCTGGACAAGGCCTGGGGCCTTGAGCCTGATTCGCGCCTTAGCTGTCAGGCGGAGGTTGGTGATGAAGATATCGTCGTAGAGATACCCAAATACACCATCAACATGGTTTCTGAGCATCATTAGGGGAGAAAGAGCATGAGCCTGAAATGGACTGACAGCCTGGAAATTGCCATAGCCCTGGATGAGGTCCACCCCGATATCGACCCTGCGCGGGTGAATTTTGTCGACCTGCGTCAGTGGGTGATTGCACTGGATGAGTTTGATGATGAGCCGGAGCATTCTGGCGAGCGCATCCTGGAGGCCATTCAGATGCACTGGATCGAGGAGCGCGAGTAGCCTCTCTGCATCTACTTGCTGTGATCGACTTCATTGCCTGTCGTGGTGTCGCAGGGTAAAATAACCGACTGATTTTTTTGCTGAACCCGCGTTTTTCCTGTAATACGTTCCGATGGGGGCCAATATTGCGGGAAAGGTGCGGGTTTGTACTATCTAGAACATACCGGAGACTAGCAATGGCGTTAGAACGCACCATTTCCATCATCAAGCCCGATGCCGTCGGCAAGAATGTGATCGGCAAGATCTACAGTCGTTTTGAAGAAGCGGGCCTGAAGGTCGTTGCAGCCAAGATGATGCATCTGAGCCAGGCACAGGCGGAAGGCTTTTATGCGGTACACAAAGAGCGTCCCTTCTTCAACGACCTGGTTGCCTTCATGACCTCGGGTCCTGTCATGATCCAGGTCCTTGAAGGTGAAAATGCCGTTGTTAAAAATCGCGAACTGATGGGGGCGACCAATCCTGCCGAGGCCGATGCCGGCACCATCCGTGCCGATTTCGCCGAGACCATTGATGAAAATGCGGTGCATGGATCCGATAGCCCGGAGAATGCTGCGATCGAGATTGCTTATTTCTTCAGTACCCTGGAGTTGTGCCCACGCACTCGATAAGCCAGTGACCAGGAGCACGAAAACTAATCTCCTCGGTCTGAGCCGGGAAAATATGGAGGCCTTCTTTCTCGAGATGGGGGAGAAGGCCTTTCGTGCTTCTCAGGTCATGAAATGGATACACCAGCGTGGTGTCAATCAGTTCCAGGAGATGACGGATCTGAGTAAGGCTCTGCGTGAAAAGCTTGAACATGAGGCCGAGATCAGGACGCCTGAGCTCGCGATGGAACAGAGTAGCGATGACGGAACGCAAAAATGGCTGGTACGTCTCGATGATGGTAACTGTATAGAAACCGTCTTCATCCCTGAGGATGACCGAGGTACGTTGTGCATTTCATCTCAGGTAGGTTGTGCGCTCGATTGCACCTTCTGTTCCACCGCCCGTCAGGGGTTTAATCGAAATTTAACCAGCGATGAAATCATCAGTCAGCTCTGGGTGGCCCGCAAGGCCCTGCAGCCTGATCCCACTACCGATCGCGTCATTACTAACGTGGTACTGATGGGAATGGGGGAACCTCTGCTAAACTATGACAATGTCGTCGAAGCCATGCGCATCATGCTGGATGATAATGCCTATGGTCTGAGTAAACGTCGCGTGACCCTTAGCACCTCGGGTGTGATTCCCGCCATGGATCGTCTGGCAAAAGATATCGATGTCAGTCTTGCGGTCTCCCTGCATGCACCGAATGATGCATTGCGTGATCAACTGGTTCCCCTGAACAGGAAGTATCCAGTTAAAGAGCTGATAGCCGCCTGTGAGCGATATCTGCATGGTAAGCCCTATCGGTCACGTATCACCTATGAGTACGTGATGCTGGATGGGGTCAATGATTCCCCAGAACATGCGCGGCAACTCGCGCGTTTGCTCAGGGATAAGGCCGCAAAGGTCAACCTGATCCCATTTAATCCCTTTCCCGAGACTCGCTATCAGCGTTCTTCGGGCAAGACCATTGATCGGTTTCGTGAAATCCTGCATAAGGCCGGTGTTATAACGGTTACCCGACGTACGCGGGGTGATGACATCGATGCAGCCTGCGGCCAGCTGGCTGGTAAGGTGCAGGACCGGAGTCGTCGAGACGTTCATTTCGCGCGCATAGAACAAAGGGTGCATTCATGAAGAAATTGTTATGGTCGGGGTTGTTTTTCCTGATATTCCTGTCGGCCTGCAGCTCAGGGCAACAGACCGAGCAGAACGTAGAGGCATCGCAGATCAACACGACCCTGGGGCTTGCCTATCTGCGTTCCAATGATCTGAATTCAGCCAAGGAAAAACTTGAAAAGGCCCTGAAACAAAATCCCAAGTCTTCTCTGGCCAATATGGCCTATGCCCTGTTGTTGCAAAAAATCGATGAGCCGGAAAAGGCGGACCAGTATTTTCGTACGGCCATCAAACTGGATCCTGAAAATCCAGAGCTTCGAAACAACTATGGTGGATACCTCTGTCAGAATGCTCGTTATGAGGAAGGTGTACAACAGTTCCTCCAGGCCATGGAAAATCCACTGTACAAAACACCCCAGTACGCGGCTGATAATATTGGAAATTGCTATCTAAAAAGCGGAGATCTGGTTCGGGCAGAAGGTTATTATCGTAAGGCGCTGGAGCTCGACAAGTATTTTCCTCAGGCCTTATATCATATGGCACGCCTGACCTATCTGAATCAGAATTACATGGGTACGCGTGCCTATCTACAGCGACTAAAGGCCATAGCAGGTGATGCACCACCCACGTTATGGCTTTGTTACCAGGTGGAGCTGGAACTTGAGAATAGCATCGAAGCGAATCGCTGCGCTGAAAAGTTGCTGAAGAATTTTCCGGATTCAAAAGAGGCTTCTCAATTGTCTCTGATTTATGATCGGAAGTGAGGTTTTTACGTGAGTGATAGCCAAGTCGGTCTTGGAGCTCGTCTAGTCGAGTCCCGCGAACAGGCGGGTCTCAGCCAGAATGATGTGGCCAAGGCACTGCTCCTGGATCTTTCGGTTATAAAGGCCCTGGAATCGGAGACCTTTGATGAACTGCCCGAGCCTACCTATGTTCGAGGATACATCCGGTCCTATGCACGGCTACTATCGTTAACTCCCGAAGACTTGTTGGAAATATATGACCAGCAGGATCATAACGAGCCCGAATGGGAAATCAACGAGCCTGCCAGGCATGAAGTTGCCCAGGGGCGTCAGTTCAGACATGTTACGCTGGTTGTGGCTCTGGTTATTTTTGGCCTGCTGGTTACCTGGCTACTCACGGAAGGCAATGGTCATAAGGATGAGGCCCAGGAAGAAGTGCTAGTGGCCAGCATGGAAGAACCCGCTGATACAAGCCCTCATTCAGAAATTAGCAGTAGCGAGGAGCAGTCGGAGCCACTGGTACCACTATCAGACAGTGAGTCGGTGGATGCTGCGCCCGTAAACGAGGAGTCAGTAGCGGTTGCTGAGCATTCTGATGTTGCGATCGAGGAACCGGTCACCGAGCAAGAGCTTGTTGAAGGCGCACTGTCGGTTGCCGATGATGAGTCCCTTGGGGACTTTAGCCTTGCCGGTGTGGTGGCAGAAGGGCAGGACCGGGTTAAACTTACCTTTAATAATGATTCCTGGGTCGAGATAGTCGATTCCAATGGTGTGCAGGTGCTTCGTGGCCTGTTCAAGAAAGGAACGGTTCGTGAGTTGGTGGGTAGCGCGCCATTTTCTGTTTTTCTGGGTAACACCCAGGGTGTCGCCATACAGATAAACAACCAATCATTTGACCCGGCTCCATTTACGCGTAGAGATTCAACCTCCCGCTTTACCCTGAAAGCACAGTAGTTAGATGTCTAATAGAATTCAATCCATACGTGGCATGCACGATATCCTGCCGGAGCATACACCACACTGGCAGTATCTCGAATCAGTAATACGTACCTTACTGACGGCCTATGGCTATTCAGAAATTCGTATGCCCATCGTTGAAAAGACAGAATTGTTTTCACGATCTATTGGTGAAGTAACCGATATCGTCGAGAAGGAGATGTACACCTTCGAAGACAGGAATGGTGATAGCCTCACCCTGAGACCGGAAGGCACGGCCAGTTGTGTGCGTGCTGGTCTGGAACATGGGTTATTCCATAATCAGCAGCAACGTCTGTGGTATATCGGCCCCATGTTCCGTCATGAACGACCACAGAAAGGACGCTATCGTCAGTTCCATCAGGTAGGCGTAGAGACCTTTGGTTTTCATGGCCCGGATATCGATGTGGAACTGATCGCAATGACGGCACGGTTATGGAAACAGCTGGGCCTCAAGGATGTTCGCCTGGAAATCAATTCACTGGGGTCCTTGCAGGCCCGGCAAGATTATCGTGACGTCCTGGTCGCTTATTTCAATGATCACATTGATGCGCTGGACGAGGAATCACGACGCAGGTTAGCAACCAA
>JANTGN010000011.1 GCA_024762895.1 Thiotrichales bacterium | reverse complement strand
TCGCCAACTTCATGATCCTGAAGCTCATCATGCTCAAGCCCATGAACCGGATCGCCACGGTCGCGAATGAGATTGCCAATAAAGATGTGCGACACCAGTGCTCCATGGAGAGTCATGACACCCTGGGCGAGATCATCCAGAGCTTCAACTCCATGGCAGGCACTCTTAGAAGCATCGTCCAGGATATTATTTCTACCGCTTCCTCTCTGAACGATTCTGCAGCCGGTCTGCAGGAAACCACAAGCAATACGCGTCGTGATGCCGAGCAACAAAAAGAACTCGCGATGAAGGGAGAGTCCGTGGTCGCCAATATGCAGGGTACCAAGGCCCAGGTGGACCAGGCGATCAGTTCTATTATTGGTTCCACAACAACGGCCGAACAGCTTGCAAGCAGTGGCCGTCATGTGGTCTCGGAGGCAGCCGACTCAATGACCAGGATCGAGTCTGAATTCCAGAGCATGGAGACCCAGATTGCCCGGTTATCTGAACAGAGTGAAAAGATTGGCTCAGTCGTAACGGTGATTCGTGGGATTGCCGAACAGACCAACCTGCTGGCCCTGAATGCAGCCATCGAGGCCGCCAGGGCGGGGGAAATGGGCAGGGGATTTGCCGTCGTGGCGGATGAGGTCCGGAACCTCGCCAATCAGACGGCCAAGTCGACCGAGGAGATCACTACGATTATCAATGAGCTGCAGACCGAGACGCAGGAGGCGCATGCAGGGGTGGAAAACAGTGCTCGTATTATTACTGGCGGTGTTGCCAGTACCAATAACTCCTCCTCGGTATTGAATGAGATCGCTGAGTCTATCGATGCCATCAATCTCGAGTTTGAATCTATCTGTATCTCCGTTGCCGAGAATAATCAGTATGCCAATGAACTCACCGAAATCGTACATGAACTTGCCGATATCAGTGAGCGTAGCATGAGCGATGCGGAGGCGAATGAAGCGGAGACGCGACGATTCAATGAGCTCTCCATGAACCTGAATCAACTGGTCTCCGATTTCAGGACCTGATGGGGTCTGTCACTGAGGGAAGCCGAGTCAGTAACCATCGAAAAAGCCCCGAACAGGGGCTTTTTTATGCCTCCATGCCAGCCCTTATCTCATAACAGGTCCAGCAGAAGGCGGTCATGTCTGGGAAGGTAATAGTGATCATAGTCCAGGGAGACAATCACCTTGTTCGCTTTACCCACGATTTCATGTCTGGGTATCAGCCCATAATAACGGGAGTCTGCACTGTGATCCCTGTTGTCGCCCATGACGAAATAAAACCCCTCGGGTATGGATACCGGACCAAAACTGCTCATGGGGCTGGGATTGAAGACATCGATCTGGATACGGTGCCTGCTCTCACCCAGCGACTCCGTGACCTGCAGGGAGTCATGGACTGCCTGGGCGTGGCTGTAAGCGGCCCGTTTGTTATTGATAATCAGTTGATTATTACGTAGCTCGATCCGATCGCCCGGTAGACCAATCACGCGTTTGACCAGGCGCTTATCGGCCGCGGCAGAGTCAAAGATGACAATATCGCCACGCGCGGGGTCTGAGAGCCGACGCAGCGATCGTTGCGTCAGGGGAATGTTGACATCATAGGCCAGTTTATCGACCAGTATACGGTCACCTTCGATGATGGTGGGATTCATGGAACCCGTGGGGACGGTGTTCCAGTCGGCGATGGCGCTACGAAAACCAATCATTAAAACCACGAACAGGAACAGACCGCGGTTTTCTTTAAACTGTCGCCTGAGGTTGAAATGCATGATAGGTGTGTATCTGGGTCCGGGGGGGTTAGAGGATACGCGTGCCAAGGATCACGCCGTTTTCCCTGAGGGCCTGCAAGGCATCGAGGCCGCCCTGTAACACGACATCGGCATTGGGGTGATTGAGCTCGGTGGCTATCTGTTCCAGGAGTTGACGGCCGGTGGCATCGGGTTGTTCGCCAATTAGCTGTAGCAGGCGCGCGGTGACGGGGTTGAGTTCCAGAAACCCGACCTCATCCTCAGGATTGCGGTAGACCACCAGGTAAGTCGGAGTTTCTGGAACTTCTGGTTGAAAATCGGGTGAGATCCGATGAACCGGATAGGTATAGCTCAGCGGCCAGGCCAGGGCGGAGATAACCGGGCTGCCCTCGAGTAAATCCCCATCGGGATCAATCTGTTCAAGACTGATCTCGGTGTCATCTACCGACAGGGCCAGTTCTACCCATTCATAGTGGGCCAGTTCGAGCAGGAAGGGAGGGTCTTCTGGCTGGGGTTCTCGCTCGTTCTGCAGATAGTCGAGAAACTCCCGGGATATCTCCAGGAATAAGGGAGTATGGCAACGATGGCGGACGAAAAAGTCTCTGGCCATGCGTTCCCAGGCCTCGTTGGTATAGAGTTGTTTGAGTACCGGAAATCCCGTACTGATAAACCCTGCGATATTATTGAAAAACAGTTCTCGATAGATTGCCATGCGGCGGTCTTCGATACCCTCGGGGGCGGGCTGGTTTTCCGGGTCTCGAATGTGGGCGGCAAAGGCCTGTTGTTGCCGATGCAGGTGGCTACGCTCATCCATGGGCCTGTACCGGCTGTTGTGCCAGGAGACGTTTCCACTTTTCCTGCAGGTCATGAATCATTCGGACTTCCTTCAACAGGTCTGCCAGAGGGGGGATATTGAAGTCTCTTTCCAGCAGGGTAGGGAAGACGCCAAAGGTCTCATAGGCCGTTTCGAGGAGTTGCCAGACAGGATCAATGACATCGGAGCCATGGGTGTCGACCAGCAGATCTTCGGCCTCGGTGTAATGACCCGCCACATGGCAATAGACGATACGCTCACCGGGCATGGCCCTGAGGAAGGTCTCGGGGTCGTAACCGTGGTTGATCGAATTGACATAGATGTTATTGACATCGAGGTGGAGATCACAGTCGGCCTCTTCGATGACGGCCTTCAGAAATTCGATTTCCTCCATCTCCTGTCCGGGTGCGGCGTAGTAGGAGACGTTTTCCATGGCGATACGACGCTCGAGTATGTCCTGCACACGCCTGATGCGATCGGCCACATAATGCACGGCCTCTTCGGTAAAAGGGATGGGCATGAGGTCATAGAGGTGTCCCTCATCGGAACAGTAACTCAGATGCTCGGTATACACCGGGCAGTGGTGCTCATCCATGAAGGTCTTTATGTCGCGTACCAGGCCTTCATCCAGGGGGGCAGGGCCACCAATGGACAGGGAAAGGCCATGCAGGGCAACGGGGATGCGCTCGGCAATGTCACGAAACTGCTTGCCCAGATACCCGCCAACCTTGAGCCAGTTCTCGGGGGCGACCTCCATAAAATCAATTTCTGAAGGTATCTCATCCTGCAGTATATCCAGATGGTCTCTTCTCAGGCCCAGTCCGGCTCCCTGCACGGGGTATCTGCGATTACTCATGAGTGGGTTCCTCTGCCAGTTCCCTAAGGGGTGCATAATCATGATTCTAGCTTTTCAGGCCTGTGGATTCACGACTTTATACGATATCTGCTTCGACCATAAACCGCGGTCAGGGTTCAGCCCGGTTCTCGTTCTCAGGTCTCAGCTCGCCGATGACTCGGATGTGAGCTTCGATTTGGGCTCCGGGTAGAGTTCATTTAAGGGTACCGAGTGACCATCCTGCATCACCATGCGCGCATGGAAGCGACGCAGAAGACGAGGGTTCCGCACGCCGCAGGAATGGGCAATCACCCCGACTTCATGCTCGATATTACGTGCATAATTGGCGACCCGCAGCGACTTATGCCCGGGATTCAGGCCCTGTTGCAGCTTGGGGTTATGGGTGGTTATTCCCGTTGGGCAGGTATTTTTATTACACTGTAGCGCCTGGATGCAACCGAGTGAAAACATGAAGCCCCTGGCCGAAACGACATAATCAGCCCCCATGCACAGGGCCCAGGCCACATCGGCCGGATTGGTGAGTTTGCCTGAGGCGATCACCTTGATCCGTTCCTTCAGGCCATGGGCGGTGAGTTTGTCTACGATCAGTGGCAGGCTCTCACGAATGGTCAGGCCCATATAATCCATCAGGCTCATGGGTGCGGCGCCGGATCCACCATCGGCGCTATCAATGGTGATGAAATCCGGGGCAGCATCGGGCCCCTGCTGATTGATGCGATTGAGGAGGTCATCAATCCAGCCCCAGGCACCAATGACACACTTAAAACCCACCGGTTTGCCTGTGACCTTTCGTATGCGCTGGATCATCGCAATCAGGTCATCGTTATTGTCGATATCCGGATGCCTGTTGGGACTGATCGAGTCTTCACCCACCGGGATACAGCGTATTTCGGCAATCTCTTTGGTGACCTTGCTACCCGGGAGTATGCCTCCCTTGCCCGGCTTGGCGCCCTGGCTGAGTTTGATTTCAAACATCCTGACCTGCGGATGGGCTGCCAGCTCTTTGAGTTTTTCATCCGACAGCTCCCCATGATCATCCCGTACGCCGTATTTAGCGGTGCCAATCTGCATCACCAGGTCGGCTCCACCTTCCAGGTGCCAGGGTGAAAGGCCGCCTTCACCGGTATTTAACCAGCAACCGGCTTTGCGAGCGCCTTCGGAAAGGGCACATACCGCAGGTTTGGATATCGCCCCATAGCTCATACCGGAGATGTTGAAGATAGAGGTCGTGGTATAGGGTTCCCGGCAATCCGGGCCAATAATCAGGGGTTCGGCTATGGTGGCATCGGTGTCCAGGGTGGGGTAAGGGCAATTGACGAATAGAATCGTGCCCTCGGGTCTGAGATCACGTGTGGAACCAAACGCCAGGGTGTTATCCATATCCTTGGCAGCTCGGTAGACCCAGCCACGTTCGGCACGGTTGAAGGGTAATTCCTCGCGGTCCATGGCAAAGAAGTATTGGCGAAAAAAAGTGCCCAGGTGCTCAAAGAGGTAACGCAGTCGTCCAATGACCGGGTAGTTATGTCGTATAGCCTGGTGTGTCTGGGTAATGTCCACCACATAGATGATGGCCAGCCATAACACGATGAGGCCGATGACAAATACAAACAGAATCGACATGAACTCCAGCACGGGTAAGATGATGTTGGAGAGTTCCGATAGCGTCATGACGACCTCCTTCGTATGTTATTGGCCGCAGGTCCCTGGAATCGGGCAGTTAGCGTAGGCCTTGAGAGTGCATGACAAGCATCTTTTCAATCTGCATGTCCTTGAAGGTGTAAGGAATACCACCGACCCCCAGGCCCGATTGCTTCAGGCCGCTAAACGGCATCCAGTCCACTCTAAAGGCCGTATGGTCATTCACCATGACAGCCGAGGCCTCCAGGTGTTGATAACAATGGAGGGCTGTGTCGATAGCCTGAGTAAAAACCGCGGCCTGAAAGGCATAGGGCAGGGCATTGGCTTGTTTAATCGCGGTTGCCAGATCGTCATAGGGATAGACCGCGACGACGGGCCCAAAGATCTCCTGAGTGCTCAGCTTACACTCCTGGGATGGGTCGAAAACGACCGTGGGTTCGTAGCAGCAATCTGAGCGCGGTTTGCCCCCGCATAGTATCGTTGCGCCCTGTCCAGCTGCCTCCTGAACCCAGTCATGTATCCGTTCGATTTCCCGAGGACGTATCAGGGGGCCAACCTCCGTATCCGGTATTACGGGATCGCCGACCTTCAGGGAACGGGCCCGATCGGCCAGTTTGTCGGCCAGGCCTTTCGCGATAGAACGATGGGCAAAGATGCGTTGTACGGATACACAAACCTGCCCGGCATGATAAAAAATCCCTTTGGCCAGGGCGGGCAGTGTGTTGGCCAGATCGGCGTCTTGGGCCACGATGACGGGCGCGGCGCCCCCGTGTTCCAGGGCGCAACGGGTTCCAGGTGCAAGTTTCGAACGCAGCATCCAGCCTATACGTGCGCTACCGATGAAACTGAAAAATCCAACGCGCGGATCGGTGACCAGACGTTCCGTGCTTTCGTGGCTGTCCGTGAGCAGGGCCTGGCACCACTGTTCGGGGAGTCCGGCCTCGCGCAGGATGCGCACAATCCTGAAGCAGGACAGGGGTGTGTCCTCTGCGGGTTTGATGATAACCGGGCAGCCCGCGGCGATGGCGGGCCCTACCTGGTGCACTATCAGATTGACGGGATGATTGAAGGCACTCACCGCAACCACAACGCCAATGGGTTCATGCTGCGTGACTGCAAGACGGTTCGCTGAGGCGGTATTCAGGCCCATGGGGACCTCTTGTCCATGTTGCTGGCGCAGACTGTCCACACAAGATTTCAGGCCGTCGATGGCCCGAGCGACCTCGACCTCGGAATCCATCAGGGGTTTGCCGCCTTCTTCAGCGGCAGCAATGGCAATAGCATCGGCACGTTCCGTCAGGATGGCTGCTGCACGTTCCAGGATGGCGATGCGTGTGGCCGCGTCGAGCCAGTTAGCGCGATCCTTAAAGCATGCATGGGCAACCTTAAGGGCGTGGTCTACCCCTTCACTATTAACGGTCTCTACCTGGCCCAGTCGTTGCTGGTTAAAAGGAGCCAGGACATCCAGTTTGCCGCTAATGCCAATCCGTTCGGTTGTCAGGGTCTCGAATAAAGTACTCATGGAACAACTCCATAAATCAGATGGGACAGATAACATCTCCAAGCCTGCGCGTTAGTTCCAGGTTTTCCCGATAGTCGATGGGCAGGACAACCAGGCTGGGACCTTCTTCGTCAAAGGCGTACACCAGGGAATCCTTTAACTTTGTACTTTGGCTTACCCAATGGTAG
The DNA here is from genome assembly GCA_024762895.1 of Thiotrichales bacterium. Classification (GTDB taxonomy): domain Bacteria; phylum Pseudomonadota; class Gammaproteobacteria; order J044; family J044; genus JANTGN01. The sequence goes on along the minus strand of JANTGN010000011.1, from coordinate 18,495 downwards.
TTCCAGCCGAAGGCACTAGCCAGTTGAGACCAGTTTGGATTGCCAAATGAAAGATCGGTGTGATGCCCAAATTCGTTGGTCTGCTTCCAGGCAATCAGTCCGTACTCATGGTCTTCCCAGACCATGATGACGATACGACTGTTGAGCCTTCTGGCTGTCTCCATTTCCTGAACATTCATCAGAAACCCGGCGTCACCACAGATGGCGAGGATGCGTTTGTCCGGATGCACGATATGGGCGGCGATGGCCCCGGGCAGGGCAAAGCCCATGGAGGCAAATCCATTGGGAATCAGACAGGTGTTCGGTTCATGACATTGATAATGACGAGCGATCCACATCTTGTGAGCCCCGACATCGGATAGCAGGATGTCTTCGGGTCCCATGACCTCGCGGGCATCCCACAGGACCTTCTGGGGGCGGATAGTGTCATGGGTCTCGTCATCCTTATGTCGTTTAAGCTCTTCCTGCATTTCCTGGCGTACCGAGGCCTGTTGAGTAAGGTCTAAATCCAGTCCACCGAAAGACTTTACCAGCCGGGTCAGGTGTTCCAGGGTCAGGGCCAGGTCACCGACAAGTTCAACCTCGGGGTGGTAATGGGCATCGATCTCGGCGGGTTGAAAATCGGCATGGATGATGTGTTTATGTCCATCGGCATTCCAGAGCTGAGGGGGGTATTCGACGATGTCATAGCCCAGGGTGATGACCAGGTCTGAGGCATCCAGGGCGCAACTGATGACATCCTTTGCCTGCAGGCCTATCGTGAAGAGGCAGCATTCGGAGTCCATGTCCACAGCGCCCTTGCCCATAAAGGTATTAATCACACCGATGCCCGTCTGGGCACAGAATTGCCGTAGCTGCTGACTGGCGCGTTTACGTATGCAGCCATTCCCGGCAAGTATGATGGGGCGTCTGGCTTGTCTCAGAAGATCGAAGGCAGACTGCAGTATGTCGTTTTCTGGCCTGGGTCGACGAAATCGGCGGGGTTGCATGGGTTCCCTGTCAGTCTGCATCTTGGCAATATCTTCCGGTAGTTCGATGTGGCAGGCCCCAGGTTTTTCTGCCCGGGCCAGGCGTACTGCCTTGCGAACGATTTCAGGAATGTTGTCGGGATGAATAATGGAGGTGGCCCATTTGGTTACCGGTTCAAACATGCTGACCACGTCCATGATCTGATGCGATTCCTTGTGCAGGCGGGTAGATGCCCCCTGACCTGTGAGTACCAGCATGGGAGCATGATCCATATTACCATCGGCAACCCCGGTAATCAGATTGGTGGCTCCGGGGCCCAGGGTACCCAGACAGCCGGCGGGGTTTCCAGTGAGTCGGCCATAGGCCTCAGCCATGAAGGCGGCTCCCTGTTCATGTCGGGTGAGCACAAAACGAATCTGTTCGGATTGCTCCAGCGAGATCATGAAGTCTGCATTTTCTTCGCCGGGCACACCAAAGATATATTGAATGCCCTCGGCTTCCAGACATTTCACTAACAGGTCGGATGCCTTCATGTTTTTCTCCTGTGATGACCTGCAGTCTTTGGAATCACGCGACGCGTAATACAGGTATTGTTATTTTTTGGCAACCAGTACTAACCCTGATTTGGAGTTCACTGGATAAAGATTAGTTCAGTAAAACCGGAGTTCGGGATTCAGCGATGTGAAAAATCAGTCTTCTGTCAGCGCAAACAATATGCCTTTTTCTACCCACAGGGTAACCTTGACGCCATTAGCATATGTTGAAACCGGCTTCTCACCCTGATCATACAGCGGGAGTTTCTGGAATACCTTGGGGTCATAACTGACCTGATAGAGGGTGTGTATCTGGTCACTGCCCTTGTATTGGAAGCGTAGCTGGGCGGCTGTGATTCCCTGTAGCGAGCAATAACGCCCTCCCGCAAGCTGTAGTCCCGTCTGATCAAGATAGTGACTCTGGACAGGGCGAAAATCGAGGCGGTTAAAATATTTACGCAGAACATTCAGATCGTGAGACTCGATCTCCATGGGCTTGCGATGTAGGTGGTTTTGTACGACCTCGGTAGCAATCTCCTGGATCAGGTCTTTTTGAGTCACGGGTTGTAAGAATAGCAATAGCAGTACAGCAACCATCAATGAAGCTGCCAGGGTTCCAGCCAGGTAATAACGCCTGAAAGGTGTGCTATGCCTTTCAGGAGTCTGCAGGGCCTGTAATGCAGAGAGCTGAGTCTGACTTAAACTTTGCTGTTCAGTATGGTGTCTGATGGCTTCTTTCATGGAGTGCTTCATTGAAAGTGGCCTCCCTTACTATCCTGATTCATTGCCGATAACAGGTCCTCAATTTTTTTGCGTAGTCTGTGTATACGGGAAAGGATGGTGCCCCTGGGTGTTTCAAGTTGATCAGAAATTTCAAGAGCAGTCATCCCCTCTACCGCCCAGAGATGGAGCAGTTCTCTTTCCAGTGGATTAATCCGAATCCATATCTGCTCAAGTAAATGCTGATCTATCATCATTTGTTCAAACTGGTTCAGATCCAGGTCGGCGGCCTGCTCATCTACCTGGTCCAGACTTTCAAGCGGAAAGCGTTTGATATGTCGCAATTGATCGATAAACTGGTTTCGCATCATACGTCGTATATAGAACTCGGGTTTATCCAGTGTTTTACTTTTGTGTGGACGGGCCAGGTAGCGTGCCAGTGCATCCTGCAACAGATCATAGGCATTGGCTTCATTCTGGGTCAGTGAATAGCCATAGCGGTATAGCGATTGTAACGACTGACTGCAGAAAAGGTCGCTCATCATTCTGGCTCAAAACTGCAAATCAAACCATGGCGTATAAACATGGGGATTTTTGATAAAGGCCCTGCCATATTTTCATTACTGGCGATCGTATCCAGGTTGCACCCCTGCTGACAGGCCTCAAGGAACTGGAAGTCTGTCTGGTTCAGACGGATTGCCATGGGTGAATAATGTTTTCGGTAGAGGCAGTAATATTCTGTTTGCGCAACGCTATTCAGGCTGTCAGGAGATTGATGATATCGGTGCAGTTTCCACAGTGTGAGCACTGGGTAATCGCTAGCCAGTAAACACAGGCTATGACTGACCTTGAGTCGGATTGGCTGTCCTTGCTGGGCGACTTGAGCCAATCCATCAAAATCAAAGACGGGATCATCATCGGCATAATAGGCTGCATGCCAGGCACACTCCAGGCTCGCCAGATCCGGAAGATAGGGGAGTTCTTCCAGTGCAGGGGTAGTCTGAACCTGCTGTTCGAGATAAGAAGGAAAATCACGACCAAAATGGTTCAGGTCAGGATTCGATGAATCGGCTGACCAGACATAGTCCTGAGTCATTAAAGAAAAATAATTATCCCCCAGTATCTGAACGATGACGGGATAAATATCCTTCAATGCAAAGATTAATGATGTCGTGACATTGTTACGGTAAATCATGAGCCGTTGTTCAGGGCTTAATCCCCCCTGCTGACGTAGGGTCTGGGTCGAACGCAGGAGTGTTTCCTGCGACACGGTGGGATGCAATGACCTGGCGAATAATGTCTGGATAGTTGAAAACATGGTCAGGCAACCTGTGTTCGACGTTGTCTGGCCAGGATGCGGTCGGCCTTATTGGCTTCCTCACGCAGGCGAGAAAATTCGGGTATATTATTGTCCCACTCAATCAGGACGGGGATGTCATCGCGTCGTTCAACGAACTGTCGGAACAGGTCCCACACGGCTGAGGAGACCGGGTTATTGTGTGCATCCAGAAGGTAGTCGGGAAAGGCCTCGAAGCCGGCGAGGTGAATCTCACGAACCCGCGTCAGTGGGATCGATTCGAGATACGTCGCTGCATCGTGATCATGGTTCTGACAGTTGACATAGACATTGTTGATATCGAGTAAGAGTTCACAATCGGCCTCACTCAGAAGGCCATGAATGAATTCCATTTCAGACAGGCTGGATTCATTGAATTCGACATAACTCGACACATTTTCTACCAGAATACGTTGTTCCAGTATGTCCTGCACCTCTCGAATACGCCGACTGACATAAAACAGGCTTTCCTCGGTATAGGGGATGGGTAACAGGTCATGATAATGATGGCCTTCCAGTTGAGAAAAGCTCAGATGATCGGAAACCCAGGCCGGCTCAAAATCTCTGATCTGGCGCTTAAGGTCTCTCAGATAGGTCATATCGAGGACATCAGGACTGGCCAGAGACATACCTACACAGTGAAAAGTGATGGGGTAATGCTGACGTATAGCCTCGAGTTGGCGAGGGATGAAACCCCCGCCTGCTCGGTGGTTGTCGGCCAGGATCTCGAACCAGGGTATATCAGGAAGCTGAGCCAGGATCTCTGGAATATGCACACCTCTCAGGCCCAGACCGGTCCCCTTGATATCGGATGTGGTCCCGTATCGTGAAGGGTGGTCCGGGGAGGTGATGGAATTCATTTTTTGGCCGGTTTGACCTTGGCGACGCTTCCACCCGTGATCTTGGTACAGGTGCCTTGTGGTACATAGACCCATTCATTCGGGTCATTATTGCTTGCGGCCTGGCCGGCACAGCCATGTTTACCATTGAGGGCCCCGCAGTCATTCATACCTTTTTTAGCAATGCCGGCACATTTTTCCCAGGCCTCGGGTTGAGGTGGAACGGCCTGTGCACTCATCATTGCCAGGCTGGCACCCAGGGCAACGACACCTGCTAATGCAGAATTAACGACTTTTTTTTGATCCATTATTTCATCCTCTTGGTGTTTGTTTGATGTGAGGCCTTATGAGGCGCTCATCAGGTAACACGTATCGAGCATGAATTTGATTGCATCGGGCATAAAAAAGGCGGTGGAATACCACCGCCTTTTTCTATCAGATCAGTGAGGCTGTTACTTCATGCCACCGCACTTGCCTTCACCACATTTACCTTCTTTGGCCTTTTCTTTCTTGGCCTTGTCACCACCACACTTGCCTTCGCCACATTTACCTTCTTTTTTGGCCTTGTCACCACCACACTTGCCTTCGCCACACTTGCCTTCTTTGCCCTTCATGCCGCCACACTTGCCTTCGCCGGCAACCATATAACCTTCAGACAGCTGGGTCATACCAAAGGGATTATCAGCGGCCTGAGCTGCTGGTACGGTAGCCAGGGTAGCGGTTACCGCCGTGCCCAGTGCAACAGAAAGAGGTTTCATGTTTTTCTTTTCGATCATGGTGTTATCTCCAACGGGTTTTGGTCTTGAGTGTTGTTACAGGCAATAGCCTGGTACAAAAGTACATTGCTTTAGTAGGGTATAGCAATATTTGGTTCAGTTTTTTTTGACTGAATTTGTGAGTCGACTCACACAATTCAAGTAGCCCTGATCATCAGGCTCAGTCCCATCTCGTTGGGCCTGCCACAGGTTCTCGGCGAGACAGTCGATCATATCGTGCTCAGCTTTATGGGCATCCCCCCGATGCTTTATTAGTGCTTTCTGAAATAGGGCCTGGATACCGACAGGTCGATCTGTTTTGACCTGGTCCCTGATGGCCAGGTGCAGACCCATGTGCAAATAAGGGTTGGCCTCGCCAAGCTCAGGCAGGAATTCCCGCTCAAGGCTGGTCTCGTTCTGCACGAGTGCCTGATACTCCGGGTGATCAATCAAGACCTGGGAAATCTGGCGTTGTAATGGATCCAGCGCCTGACCCTGGGTATAAAGAGTCCAGGCCTGTCGATATTGGTGGCGTAACTTATCACGGTCATTACCAAACACTAGTCGTCCCCGTAATCCTTTTTTTTGTACTCGCAGAGGTCTTCGATCAGACAGCTGCCACATCGCGGTCTCCTGGCAATACAGGTATATCGACCGTGCAGGATAAGCCAGTGATGAGCATCCTTGAGGAACTCTTCAGGAATAAACTTCAGCAGTTTTTTTTCTACCTCCAGGGGCGTCTTGCCAGGAGCAATTCCGGTACGGTTGGCGACCCGAAAGATATGGGTGTCCACCGCCATGGTGGGATGGCCAAAGGCGGTATTCAGAACGACATTCGCGGTCTTTCGACCCACCCCGGGGAGTGCCTCCAGGTCCTTGCGGTTTTCCGGTACCTTACTGCCATGTTTTTCGATCAGTATTCGGCAGGTCTTGATAATATTTTCGGCCTTGCTGTTATAAAGGCCGATGGTTTTTATGTATTGCTTCAGGCCATCGAGGCCAAGGTCAAGTATTGCTTCGGGGGTATGTGCGACGGGGAAGAGTTTGGCCGTGGCCTTGTTGACGCCAACATCGGTCGCCTGGGCCGACAGGATCACTGCAATCAGTAACTCAAAAGCCGAGCTATATTCCAGTTCTGTGGTGGGATGCGGATTTGCTTCTCTCAGTCGCGAGAAGATTTCATAACGTTTCTGCTTGTTCATGCACCATCTGTTACGGCGGGGGTCTCAATCTTGATGACCTGTGGTTGGCGTTGCTCGAGTTTTTTATCAATCACATTTTTGATAGCGATTAATAGTCCCAGACCGATGAAGGCCCCCGGAGGTAAGATGGCAACGAGGAAGCCTCGGTAATCTTCTATCAGGGTCAGGGTCCAGTCCTTGGCGATATCACCAAACATCAGATGGGCCTGAGACAGAAGTGTACCATTGCCAACGAGTTCACGCATGCCACCCAGTACCACCAGGACCAGGGTAAAGCCGAACCCTATCATCAGGCCATCCAGTGCGGCCCGGCCCACATCATGCTTGGAGGCAAATGCCTCTGCGCGACCCAGGATCACGCAATTGGTCACGATGAGGGGAATAAATATACCGAGGATCAGATAGAGGTCGTGGAACCAGGCATGCATGCTGAGTTCGATGGCCGTCACGATGGAGGCAATGATCAGTACGAAGACCGGTACCCGTACCTCGGGACGCACATAATGGCGAATCAGTGAGACGAGGATATTAGAGGTCGTGACGGTGATGGTTGAGGCAATTCCGAGACCCAGACCATTGATGACCGAACTGGTCACCGCCAGCAGTGGACATAGCCCCAGTAGCTGGACCAGGCCTGCATTATTGGTCCACAGTCCATCCTGTGTAATCTTGCGCAGACTGGGTTCACTCATTATCAATGACTCCTTCCGGTTTCAGGGTCTCAAAGATGCTGTCTCTGTTCCTGGAAAAGTATAGCAGGGTGTTTTTCACCGCCTTAACGACCGCCCTGGGCGTAATGGTTGCACCAGTAAACTGGTCAAAGTCTCCGCCGTCGCGTTTGACCTTCCAGTTTTCGGGTAAGGGGTTTTCCAGGGATTTTCCCTCAAAACCCAGTATCCAGTTGGACTTCTGTGCATCGATGGCATCCCCCAGGCCAGGGGTCTCATGGTGTTCCACGACCCGAACGCCCGCAAGACGGCCATCATAATTAATACCAACCAGCAACCTGATCGGTCCCGAGTAACCTCCGGTGGCAGTAATGGTAAATATTGCGGCTACGGGTTGACCGTTTTTACGGGCACGATAGATCGTGGTGGCGGTCCCCGGTGTCAGCTCCGCATTCCAGATCTCCAGGGTGTCGTTAATGATATCGTTGTCATAGCGATCAGCTGGCATGATTTCGTTCAGGCTGCTTAACAACTGTGCACGGATATTGGCCTCGATTCTTTCTTCCGTGTTGGCAAAGACCAAGGCCACGATCCCCGCACCTGCTATACCGAACAGGGCCAGCAGCAGTGCTGAGGTGATGATATGGCGTATATCCTGATTCATGGACCCTGCCTGCGCTGACCGAAGACTCGAGGCTTGGTGTAATAGTCGATCATGGGGGCGGCCATATTCATCAGTAACACTGCAAAGGCCAGGCCATCCGGGTATCCGCCCCAGCTGCGTATGATATAGGTCAGGATGCCGATACCGGCACCATAGATCCATCGTCCCATCGGGGTGGTGCTGGCGGAAACGGGATCGGTGGCAATATAAAAGGCACCCACGATCACGGCACCACTGAATATATGAAATGCCGGTGATCCATAACTATCGGGATTCAGGATAAAGAACGGGGTGGAGATGATGACAATGCCAAGGATCAGCGAGACGGGGATACGCCAGTCGATCACCTTCTTGTAGATCAACCAGAAGCCGCCCAGTGCAAACCAGTTCCTGACCCACTCCCATCCCTGGCCGCCGAAATCTCCAAATAAGGGACTCTGGCGAATCTCGGAGATGGTGCGATCCAGGCTCAGGCCGGTCTTTACCTCATCCAGTGGTGTAGCCATGGTCAGGGCATCCCAGGTGAGATTACCCGTGGGGGTGCCCGAGAAGATAATACCAAGACTCTCCATGAATCCGAGTTGATGCTCGGCAAGCATCCTGGGCGGTAACCAGTTGGTCATTTCCAGAGGGAAGGAAATCAGCAGGACGACATACCCGATCATGGCCGGGTTAAAGGGGTTGTAGCCAAGACCACCGTAGAGTTGTTTGGCCACCACGATGGCAAAGAATACACCAATCAGCACCATCCACCAGGGGGCAAGTGGAGGCAGGGCAAGGGCCAGTAGCCAGGCTGTGAGCACCGCGCTGTAATCTGTGATGAAGGGTTTAATGGGGCGGCCCCGCAGCTTCAGCATGATGGCTTCTAGGCTTACGGCAAACAGGATGGCCATGATCAGAATGATCAGAACACCCCAGCCAAAATACCATATGGTAGCCAGCGTACCCGGAACCAGGGCATACAGGACCTGGCGCATGACCGAACCAACATCACCAGCGCTTGAGATATAGGGAGAGGAAGTGGTCTTAAATTGCATATCGGCTTATGGCTCGGAGGCTTCTTCTGGGGTGGCCTTGTGTTCGCTCAGGGCCTTGCGGCGAGATTCAGCCTCATCGATCTGACGTTGCTGGGCCTCGGTGAGATCATCGGTATTTTTGGGCTGGACTTCGGCCTGTACCTTCTTGGCCTTGGCGCGCTCCAGGGCTGCTGCTATAGCGGCTTTTTTGGCATCCTCGTCTTTTGTTTTTCCATCTTTGGATTTTTTTGCGGCCAGAGCGGCTTTTTTCTTGGCCAGACGTTCTGCCTTTTCCTTCTTTTCACGCTCTAAGCGCTCAAGTCGGAACTCATGGCGTTCTCGTGCGTGATCGGATTTATCCTTGGCGCGTTCCAGGGCCCAGATCTCTGTCTTGGCAAATCGATAATACTGTACCAGGGGGATGTGACTGGGACAGACTGCGGCACAACAACCACACTCGATACAGTCAAAGAGATTGTAATCCTGGATCTTGTCGAAGTCCCTGGCGCGGGCATTCCAGTACATCTCCTGGGGGAGCAGATTGGCGGGACAGACGGAGGTGCATCGACCGCATCGAATACAGGGCATCGCTTGTACCGGGTTTTCTACCTCGTTACTCCGAGCGACCAGGATACAGTTAGTCCCCTTAATTACAGGAACCTCGTCACTACTCATGGCAAAGCCCATCATGGGTCCTCCCATGATCAGACGTTCGGCCTGATCGGTATAGCCTTCTGCCTGGGCAACCAGGTGACTGATCGGAGTGCCTATCAGTACCTCGAGATTACAGGGTGCATTCACACCTTTTCCGGTCACCGTCATGATCCTGGAGACCATGGGCTCACCATGGGCAATGGCACGGTAGACACTGGCCGCCGTGCCAACATTGTGACAGACCACTCCGATATCGGCAGGCAGGCCATTGCTGGGCACTTCTCTACCGGTCAGGACCTTGATCAGCTGCTTTTCACCACCCGTGGGATAAATGGTGGGTACGCGCAACAACTTCATGTCCTTCAGTTTTTTATCCTTGATACATTGCTCGATGGCATCACAGGCCTCGGGCTTGTTGTCTTCTACGCCTATGAGCACGCGCTGTATGCCCAGGGCCTGACGTATGATACGCACACCCTCGATAACCAGGTCGGCCCGTTCACGCATCAGTCGGTCATCACAGGTAATATAGGGTTCACACTCGGCGCCATTGATAATCAGGGTATCGATCTGGTGCCGTGAAGGTGGGTTCAGTTTAACGGCAGTAGGGAATGCGGCTCCGCCCAGACCTACGATGCCGGCATCCCTCACCCGCTGGCGAATATCGGCTGGGTCCAGGGCCAGATAATCGTCTACCGGCGCCGGCCTTTCCGGCCACCATTCATCCCTGCCATCGGGCTCTATGACGATGCAGGTACCACTCAGGCCGGATGGATGGGGCAGCGGGCGGTCCTCTATTCCGGTGATTGTTCCAGAAGTCGGGGCGTGCAGGGAGGCACTGACATAACCACTGGCGGTCGCCACCGGCTGTCCCTTGTAGACGGTATCTCCCACCTGAACACAGGCCTCGGCCTCAGCACCGATATGCTGCTGCAGGGGCAGGATCAGTTGGTCGGGAAGCGTTGAGGACCTGATCGGTTTATCCCGGGTAAACCCTTTATGTTGCTCGGGGTGAAGCCCACCATGAAAATGCCAGAGCCTGTTGGGTAGATGTAATTCCATACTCAGGCGGTCCTGCTCTCGGGAGTCTGCAGGTAAGGCGTATCCGGGTAGGGCCATTTCCAGGTATGGAAATCTTCATGCACCGGATGCATGTGGATGCAGTCTACAGGGCAGGGTTCGAGACAAAGTTCGCAACCCGTGCACTCGCTTTCGATCACTGTGTGCATACTCTTGGGTGCACCAAGGATGGCATCTACCGGGCAGGCCTGAAGACACAGGGTGCAGCCGATGCAGACCTGCTCATCGATAATTGCCACCATCGGGGTGTCCTGTTCTTCGCCTACTTCCTCATCCAGTGGGATTGGGTCACGACCCAGCAGATCGGCCAGGGCCTGTATTCCTGCTTCACCACCCGGGGGGCAGCGGTTGATCTCTGCCTCGCCACTGGCAATGGCCTCCGCATACGGGCGGCAGCCCGCATAGCCGCACTGCCCACACTGGGTCTGGGGCAGGACGGCATCGATCTGATCGACTATGGGGTCGGCCTCGACCTTGAAGCGAATAGAGGCATAGCCCAGCAATAAGCCAAATAGCAGGGCCAGCAGGCTGATTGTGAGTATGGCGCTCAGCAAGGCGGGATTACGGGGTGACCAGGCCGGAAAAGCCCATAAAAGCCAGGGACATCAGGCCGGCAGTGATCAGTGCCAGGGCGTTGCCCTTGAATGCCTCGGGGGCATCCGCGACAGCCAGGCGTTCACGCATGGCGGCAAACATCACCAGTACCATGGAGAAGCCGATAGCCGCACCAAAACCGTAGAGCGCTGACTGCACCAGATTATGGTCCTCCTGAACATTGAGTAGCGCTACGCCGAGTACAGCGCAGTTGGTGGTAATGAGCGGCAGAAAGATACCCAGTACGTTATAGAGCAGGGGGCTGGTCTTGCGTACGACCATTTCGGTGAACTGGACCACGGCCGCAATCACCAGGATGAAGGCAATGGTGCGCAGATATTCCAGATCCAGGGGACCCAGCAGGTATTGATTGACCAGGTAACTACAGACCGAAGACAGTGTCAGTACGAAGGTCGTGGCGAGCCCCATGCCCATGGCTGTTTCCAGCTTTCGAGAGACGCCCATGAAGGGACACAGGCCAAGGAACTTCACCAGGACGAAGTTATTCACCAGGATGGTGCTGACCAGTATCAGGGCGTATTCAGTCATGTGTGACTTGGGCTCTACTCAAATGTATCGTTGATAAGGTATTTCGCCAGTTTACTCATTACATACTATAGCGTCTTGATATTTATCATCTACGCCAAATTCATCAGGGGATTATTTTACGCGCATGCCGGGTTGTGCGCCCTCATCAGGATTCAGGATAAACAGATCCTTGCCACCCGGACCAGCGGCCAGCACCATGCCTTCCGAGAGCCCAAAACGCATCTTGCGCGGCGCCAGGTTGGCCACCATCACCGTCAGACGTCCCTTGAGGGATTCGGGATCATAGGCCGACTTGATGCCGGCAAAGACATTACGGGTCTCGCCATCCAGGTCCAGGGTCAGTTGCAGGAGCTTGTCGGCACCTTCGACCTGTTTCGCCTCTACGATTCGAGCTATGCGCAGATCCAGCTTGGCGAAGTCATCGAAACTGATTTCATTCGAGATGGGGTCTTTTGCCAGTGGACTGTCAGGACGGGGCGTTTCGTTTGCCGTTTCCTTCAGGTGTTCTTTGGATTCTTCCAGCATGTTCTCAATCGTCTCCCTCTCGATACGTGTGAGTAGAGGTTTAAAGGGTTCTATCGCATGATCCAGCAGTGGAAGGTGGCGAGTATCCCAGTTCAGCTCGCCCGCATTCAGAAAGGCCTCAGCACCGGCCGTGGTCACCGGCAGTACGGGTTTCAGATAGGTCATGATGATACGGAACAGGTTGAGCCCCTGGGTGCAGATGTCCTGTACCTCCTGGGCACTGGCCTCATCCTTGATCAGTACCCAGGGCTTGGCTGCATCGATGTACTGGTTGGCCACATCGGCCAGTGCCATGATCTCGCGCATGGCATGACCAAACTCCCGAGCCTCGTAAAGACGGGCAATCTCTTCGCCGGATCGGACAAAGTCGTCGTACATGCCTGAATCGGGCAGGCTGGATGACAGGCGACCATTAAACTTCTTTTTGATGAATCCCGCGCAGCGTGAAGCGATATTGACCACCTTGCCGACCAGGTCGGAATTGACCCGCTGGGCAAAATCCTCAAGATTCAGATCGATATCATCGATACCCGAGCCCAGTTTGACCGCAAAGTAATAGCGCAGGTATTCGGGGTTCAGGTGATTCAGATAACTACTGGCCTTGATGAAGGTGCCCCGCGACTTGGACATCTTCTTGCCGTTGACGGTCAGAAAGCCATGGCAGTAGACCGCGGTGGGCGTGCGGTAGCCGGCGCCCTCCAGCATGGCGGGCCAGAACAGGGTATGGAAATAGGCGATATCCTTGCCGATGAAGTGATAGAGCTCGGCCTGACTCTCCTTGCCCCAGTAGGCCTGAAAGTCGACACCTTCTCGGTCGCAATAATTCTGGAAGCTGGCCATATAGCCGATGGGCGCATCCAGCCAGACGTAGAAGTATTTGCCGGGGGCGTCTGGGATCTCAAAACCCCAGTAGGGGGCGTCACGCGAGATATCCCAGTCCTGCAGACCAGACTCAAACCATTCCTTGAGCTTGCTCGCGATCTCAGTTTGTACATGCCCATCCTCGCGGGTCCATTGTTTCAGGAAATCCTGAAAGTCTCCCAGCTTGAAGAAATAATGTTCGGAGTCCTTTTCTACCGGCTGGGCTCCGGAAATCACCGAGACCGGCTTGACCAGGTCGGTAGGCGCATAGGTGGCACCACAGACCTCGCAGGAATCGCCATACTGATCTTCCGCTCCACAATTGGGGCAACTACCCTTGATGAATCGATCGGGCAGGAACATCTCAGCCTCGGGGTCATAGGCCTGACTGATAGTGCGCCTGATTATATGCCCGGCCTCTTTCAGGCGGCTATAGATGAGGGAGGCGAGTTCACGGTTTTCATCGCTGTGGGTAGTGTAATAATTATCGAAACTGACATGAAAACCATCAAAATCAGCCTTGTGATCATCCCAGACGCGCTGGATCAGGGTTTCAGGGGTGATGCCTTCCTGTTTTGCACGCAGCATGATGGGGGTGCCGTGGGCATCATCCGCACATATATATAGACAGCTATTCCCACGCAGGCGCTGAAAGCGGACCCAGATATCCGTCTGGATATATTCCACCAGATGACCCAGATGGATAGGGCCATTGGCATAGGGCAGGGCGCTGGTGACGAGCAGGTTTCGCTTTGACATGGGGCGTAAAGGCCTAGGATGAAAAGCCGTGTAAAATAGCATTTTGGGAAATTTCCGGCCAGTCCAGGGTGGTGTCAGACTGGTTTTTTTCTCTGATTGATAGCGGATTCTAAGGGCGAGCAGTGGGCAGGTGCCAGGGGCCTGCTTCGGACTGGGTGCTATAAACCGTAGTATTCCCCAAGTTTTTTTTGCCCTCGCATAGTGTAGAATCCGCGCAATATTAGAATTCGCAGATATGCAACGAGGAACTACCCATGTCAGAACTCACTCAGGCGCAGGTTGAAAATGTGCTCAAGGAAATCACCGATCCTAATCTGGAAAAGGATCTGGTTAGCGCTAACGAAGTCCGTTCCGTGGATATCGATGGTGACAAGGTCTCTATCGCCATTGTGCTGGGTTACCCCGCGGCGACCTGGTTCGATGGTCTGACCCAGGAGATCAAGGATAAAGTGGGTGCACTGGCTGGCGTCGGCGGTGTTGAGGTAGCCATTTCAACCGAAATAGGCTCTCATGCCGTACAGAAGAACCTCAAGCCCATTAAAGGCATCAAGAATATTATTGCCGTTGCCTCGGGCAAGGGGGGTGTCGGTAAATCTACGACCGCGGTCAACCTCGCCCTGGCCCTGGCCTCGGAAGGTGCGACCGTAGGCGTTCTGGACGCGGATATTTACGGTCCCAGTGTACCTCGTATGCTGGGTATCAGCGGTCAGCCCGAGTCAGAAGATGGCAAGTCGCTGCAGCCCATGCGTAACCATGGTGTTCAGGCCATGTCGATTGGCTTCCTGGTCGAGGAAGACACCGCCATGATCTGGCGTGGCCCCATGGTCACCCAGGCCCTGGAGCAGTTACTCAATGACACGCAGTGGGATAACCTGGACTACCTGGTCATCGACCTTCCTCCCGGTACAGGTGATGTGCAGCTGACCCTGGCCCAGCGCATTCCGGTCAGTGGTGCAGTCATTGTGACCACGCCTCAGGATATTGCGACCCTGGATGCCGTCAAGGGCCTGAAGATGTTTGAAAAGGTTGAGGTGCCGGTACTGGGTATTATCGAGAATATGAGTATCCATATCTGTAGTGAGTGTGGACACGAAGAGCATATCTTCGGTGAGGGCGGTGGCCGTCGCATGGCCGAGAACCACGAGACCGAGTTCCTGGGTGCCCTGCCGCTGGAGAAGCACATCCGCGAACAGGCCGATGGCGGTAAGCCCACCGTTGTGTCCGAGCCCGATAGCCGTCCCGCCGAGATCTATCGTGAGATCGCACGCAAGACCGCAGCTCGCCTGGCCGCACAGGGCAGGGACTACAGTGCCAAATTCCCCAAGATCGTCATTCAGAACAATTAATCTTCCATGATGAAATTGTCTGTTGGCAAGAAGGGTCGCCTGATATTGGCGGCCCTTTTAGTATGGGGGCTTTCGGGTTGTGCTCAGCTCAAGCCGGAGATGATTACACCCCGGGTCAGCGTGGTCGATTTCCAGATACTGGAGCTGGGGTTGTTCTCAGGAACGGCTGAAGTGGGACTGGTCGTGGATAATCCCAATCCGATGGGGTTCAAGGCCGATGGTTTCAGCTACCGGGTCCTGCTCGGTGGTACGGAGATCGCTGATACCCGTTCAGACCAGGTGCTGGATATCGCAGCCTCCGGAGAGACGCCGGTCAGGATCCCCATCCAGTTCAATTACTCAGGGCTGTTGACCGGGCTACAGACCATGATCGATCGCCAGGAACTGAGTTATGAGGTATCGGGTAAGGTCTTTACCCGCTGGATGGACTTTCCCTTCCAGAAAAAAGATGTCCTGAGTTTGTCACAGCCAGAATCGCACTGATTCGTGTATTGAGGCTCAGGGGTCTCTTAACGTGGGTTGATTGCATCTGTTACACTGCGCGCCCGGAATAACAGGCTTTGGGTAATTCAGGCAATGTCGATCAAATCAGATAAGTGGATTCGCCGTATGGCTGAGCAGCAGGGCATGATCGAGCCCTTCGAGGCAGGCCAGATGCGCCATCTTAACGACGAGCGCATCATCTCCTATGGCACCTCCAGCTATGGCTACGATGTGCGCTGCGCCGACGAGTTCAAGATCTTCACCAATATTAATTCGGCCATTGTCGATCCCAAGGCCTTTGATGAGAACAGCTTCGTCGATGTGAAATCCGATGTCTGTATCATTCCCCCGAATTCCTTTGCCCTGGCCCGTACGGTGGAATACTTCAGAATCCCACGTTCTGTGCTGACCGTGTGTCTGGGCAAGTCTACCTATGCGCGCTGCGGGATTATCGTCAATGTCACGCCCCTTGAGCCGGAGTGGGAAGGGCATGTGACCCTGGAATTTTCCAATACCACGCCTCTGCCGGCGAAGATCTACGCCAACGAGGGTGTAGCCCAGATGCTCTTCTTCGAATCCGATGAAGAGTGTGAGACCTCCTACAGAGATCGAGGGGGGAAATATCAGGGCCAGCGGGGCGTCACCCTGCCCAAGACCTGATTCCTCAGGATTCCTCGTCAGGAACCCGGTCTGTCGGTGAAACCGCCTGTTCCCGTCAATATTATTACCGGCATGCTGGGTGCCGGTAAGACCACGACCATTCAATATCTCCTGAGCCAGTGTCCTCCTGGTGAGCGCTGGGCCGTCCTGGTCAATGAGTTTGGCAATATCGGTATCGATGGTGCCCTGATCGAAGGGCAGGGCGTGGCAGTGCGTGAGGTCCCCGGTGGGTGCATCTGTTGTACCGCGGCCCTGACCCTCCGGACCACCCTGACCGACATGCTGCGAAGAATCCCCATGGATCGCCTGCTGATCGAGCCTACCGGAATAGGGCATCCGGCCGGAATAGTCGATACCCTGCGCGACGAGTGGCTGCGTGAGGCGATCCGGCTCGAAAATATCATTACCGTCGTAGACCCAGCAGGCTTTGATGCCGAACGGCTGGAAAAATCTCCCATCTACCATGATCAGCTACAACTGGCCGATGTGGTACTAATCAACAAGACGGATACCGTGGATGAGGCAAGGCTTGAGGAGATTGAGGTCTGGCTCAACGGTCTATACCCTCCCAAGCAGCGAGTGCTGCGAACGCGGCAGGGCCAGATGCCACTGAACTGGCTGAAGGGTCAGAGCCAGTTGCCGATAGAATCTGGCAGCGTTCATGAGCACCTTCATGGCAAGGCCTGTAACCTGGAGCGTACAGGCCCCGGAGGATCGCTGTTCAGCTCTCGAGAGGAAGGGGGCATTGTTACCCTGGGCTGGCGCTTCCCTCCAGAGATTATTTTTGATCGCCAGAGCATCGAGCCCTACATGAATAACTGGATGCAGCAAACGCAAATCCTGCGCATCAAGGCCGTACTGAATGTTGGGCGCTCATCCTATGCCGTTAATGCCACGCCAGATGCGGTCGATATCAGCCCGGTGGCATGGCGTCAGGACAGTCGCATGGAATGGCTGGTCTCAAGCGATAGCGATATTGATGAGATTCGGATCGAACAGGAACTTGAGGAGCTGATCATCCAGTCCTGAGATTAATCAGGCCGTGGTCATACGCTGTTTTGTACCCGTTTGGTGCGTAATACACTAGAATACGTCGTTTTGCCGGGAACCGCCGGTGGGCTCGTTGAATAATTATTAAAGGGGGAGAGTATGGAGCAGATGACATCGGCACTGGATACCCTGTTTGTGCTGCTGGGTGCCATTATGGTACTAGCAATGCATGCCGGTTTTGCCTTTCTCGAGGTGGGTACGGTTCGTGAAAAGAACCAGGTCAATGCCCTGGTCAAGATCATTACCGATTTCGCCGTGTCCACCATCGCCTATTTCTTCATCGGTTATTACATCGCCTATCAGGCCGGTTTCTTCGAGAGCGCCACGGTCCTGTCCGAGAAGAGTGGTTATGAACTTGTGAAGTTCTTCTTCCTGCTCACCTTCGCGGCAGCCATACCGGCGATTATCTCAGGGGGTATTGCCGAGCGGGCCAGGTTCTATCCCCAGTTGCTCGCCACCTTTGTCCTCGTGGCTCTGGTCTACCCCTTCTTCGAAGGTATCGTATGGAACGGCGCCTACGGATTCCAGGACTGGCTTGAAGCAAGCTTTGGTGCACCCTTTAACGATTTTGCCGGTTCCGTGGTGGTACATGGTATGGGGGGCTGGCTTGCCCTGGGGGCCGTCATCCTGCTGGGGCATCGCAAGGGTCGTTATGGTAAGGGGGGTGAGGTCTACGCCCATCCGCCTTCCAGTATTCCCTTCCTGTCACTGGGCGCCTGGATACTGACCGTGGGATGGTTCGGCTTTAATGTTATGTCGGCGCAGTCGATCGAAGGTATCACAGGGCTGGTGGCCGTTAACTCCCTCATGGCCATGGTGGGAGGTATCTTATCCGCCCTCATCGTTGGCAGGAATGACCCCGGTTTCGTTCACAACGGGCCACTGGCAGGTCTGGTTGCCGTCTGTGCTGGTTCCAGTGTGATGCACCCTCTGGGCGCACTGATTACCGGACTGGTGGCGGGCACCCTGTTCGTCTGGTTCTTTACCCTGACCCAGAACAAATGGAAGATTGATGACGTGCTGGGTGTCTGGCCATTACATGGTATCTGTGGTGCCTGGGGTGGGATCGCAGCCGGCATCTTTGGTCTGGAAGTCCTCGGTGGCATGGGCGGCGTGAGCTTTATGTCTCAGCTGATCGGTACCATCGCAGGAGTTTCGATTGCGACAGTGGCTGGTTTTGTGGTCTATGGGATTATCAAGGCTACCGTGGGTATCCGACTGTCGGATGAGGA